>DATCUG010000103.1:0-7585 GCA_036567525.1 Streptosporangiaceae bacterium
TGGGTCAGTAGAAACTATATGGCCTGATGTGGTTAAGAGTGCTTTCGGGTAGCCAGAGGCTTACCGGGAGCTGAGAGCCCAGACAGTACGAGGCTGTCCAAGGCGCACCGACCCGCCGCTGAGCCAGGGGGAGCGCGGCCCGGTCGCCCGGGTCGCCCGGTCGCCAGACGCCGGGTCGCCCGGTCGCCGGGTCGTCTGCTCGGCCACCCGGCGTCCTGACCCACATTTCACCCGGATGGTGCGCCTCATCCGGACAAATAGCACAAAAGGGCGCACCTCCCGGGTGAAAAGTCGGCGGCAGCCCGCGTGGGCCGACTTAGGTGCGGCGAGTGTGACCGGTGAGGCAGTGGCCCCAGGAACCATCCCGCCGGCCCTCGGCGCTCCTCCGTCGTAGGCCTGGCCTCTGCGGTCCCGGGCCCGCTCTGGTTGGCGCTGGCCTGCGGTCCCGGGTCCGCCCTGCAGCCTGGATGCTCTCTCGTGGCCCGGTCCCTGCACCTGACCCCGGTGACCTCGCCGGGTATCCCCTGCGGTTTTCTACGACCATTCTTCGTAAATTAACAATAGCGCAGATTTGTGCAAATGGCATATCTGGCGCGGGGCTGTGGTGTAGTTTCGCAGTCCTCGGATGGTCTCCAGTCTCACCTGGCCACACGTCAATCTGAATGAAGGGGAACATCTACGATGGCCAATCATAGTTTAAGGTACGGCAGCAGGTCGGCGGGCAGTCACCGCCGGGCTCGGTCGGCCGGGACCGTTCGTGTTCGCGCGGTGGGCGGAATTCTCGCCGCGGCGCTGACCCTGGGCGGCGGAATCGCCGCTGTGGTGGCCGCTCAGCCGGGACACACCGGCCCTCGTCAGGCGCACATGACCGCACGTCAGCACACCCGCAGTCACCCACACAAGGCCGGCTTCACGCTGACCTCCGCGCCTCGGCCCTGGATTTACTAACCCCAACCTGCATGGCGGCATACGCGCTTCCCCGGCCAGCTCGAATTAGGCCCCCGCTGAACGAGCGGCCCCAAATCTCCAGTGACAACAGTGCTGTCATCTCCAGGCCTGCCGCCGCCTTGTCAATGTCCCGGCGGGAAACTCCCGCGAATACCCTTTCCTGCGCCCCGGCGGGCTGAATGCGACGCCAGGGCCGCGGCAGCGCCGGCCACCCTGCGGTTTAATTCGCGCGTGGGTGACAGTGGCGGCGTGCTGCCGTGGGTGCCCGGCGCGGGCAGCGTGACTATCCGCGCTGCCCGCACCGGGTGTCCGGCTGGTACAACGGGTGAATGCCTGAGCTTCCCGAGGTCGAGGCGGCCCGGCGGCTGATCGCCGACCGGGCCCTGCACCGGCGCATCCTCGACGTGGACGATTCGGACCGCTATGTCGGCCGCCCGCATGCCCCGGGTGAACTGCGCAGCGCGCTGACCGGGCGCAGCCTGACCGCGGCCCACCGCCGCGGCAAGATGATCTGGCTGGACACCTCACCGTCCAGCGACCCGGACGGGCCACCTGGCCCCGAGCTCGGTATCCACCTGGGCATGAGCGGCCGGATCCAGGTCACCGGGCCGGACGGTGCGGTCACCGAGGCCGGTGACGAGCGGCGTTACGATACCGGGCCGCGCTCGGCCAAGTGGAACCGGTTCACGCTCACGTTCGCGGACGGCGGCCGCCTGGTGCTGCAGGACCCCCGGCGGCTGGGCCGGGTCCGGCTCAACCCCGACCTCAGTGACCTCGGCCCGGATGCGGCCCAGGTCACCCCGGCCGAGTTTCGCGCGCTGATCACCAAAGGCAGGATCGCGGTGAAGGCGCGGCTGCTCGACCAGTCCCGGATCGCCGGCGTGGGCAACCTGCTGGCCGACGAGATTCTGTGGCAGGCCAAGGTGTCGCCGCTGGCCCTGACCAGTACCCTCACCCCGGCGCAAGTAAGGCGGCTCTACCGGGCGCTCAAGTCCGCGCTGGCGGCGGCCATCGCCAACGGCGGCGCGCATACCGGCGAGATCATCGCGGCCCGGCACCCCGGCGGCACCTGTCCGCGCGACGGCGCGCCGATGGTGCACGGTACGGTGGGCGGCCGGTCCACCTGGTGGTGCTCACGCGAGCAGGCCCTGCCCCGGCTGGAAAATGGCCGCCCGGCCGCGGCCACTACTAATTAACTAAGTAATTTACGTTAATCCACGCAATTGCGTAACGGAAATCGAATACTTATTCCTGGAACATGCGCCGGTGTTGCAGATTTTCCCTCCGAAGCCGATCTTTCCAGCGTACGGTTGGTACGTCCAAAAGGCATGCTAGGGGAGGGGCTGCCCAATGTGGCGGAATGTCTTGTTCGGCGGAAATGTCGGCTACCGGGCCCGGCTCGGCCGTCGGAAGAAGCGCCGGCTAGCCGCCACTTTCGCCGCTTTTACCGGCTTCGCCGCCATAACGGCTAGTTCGATGACCGGCGTTCCGGCCGCGTCGGCGGATTCCGCGGAAACGGTCATCGTCACCGCGTCCGGGCTGCTCAGCCCGGTCACCGCGGTGCTCGAGGTGGGCGGGCACGTGCAGACCCAGTTTCACCTCATCAACGGGGTAGTGGCCTCGATCCCCACCGCCGAGGCGGCCGTGCTGGACGCGCTGCCGGGCATCTCGGTGACCCCTGATGCCCAGGTGAGCCTGCAGGACGTGCCGGAGTCGACCGGGCCGCACGCACCCTCGGACGCGTTCCTCAGCCAGACTGGCGCCAGCCAGCTGGCGGCCGCCGGCGATACCGGCCAGGGCGTCACGGTGGCCGTGGTGGACACCGGGATCGACCGGCTGCCTGACTTCTCCGGCCGGCTCATCGGCGGGGTCGACCTGAGCGGCGGCAGCGACCCGTTCCAGGACAGCTACGGGCACGGCACGTTCGTGGCCGGCCTGATCGCCGGCGATGGGGCCTCGTCGAATGGCCAGTACTCGGGCGAAGCCCCGGGCGCCAAGCTGGTGTCGATCAAAGTGGCCGGGGCGAATGGGCTCACCAGCCTGGGCACGCTGATCCAGGGCCTGCAGTGGGCCGTGGACCACCAGGCGCTTTACCGGATCAAGGTGGTCAACCTGTCGCTGGGCTTCCGGTCCAACGAATCCACCGTCATCAACCCGCTGGATCTGGCGGTATCGGCGGTATGGAACGCGGGCATCACGGTGGTGGCTTCGGCGGGCAATGCCGGGCCGTTCAACGGCACCGTCCTGTCCCCGGGCGATGATCCGCTGGTCATCACGGCCGGCGCGCTGGACGATATGGGCGCAGCGACGGACTCGGCCGACGGTGACGAGATGACCAACTTCAGCAGCGCCGGGCCCACTTCGCCCGACGGCTGGGTCAAGCCGGACCTGGTCACGTCGGGACGGTCGGTGGTAAGCCTGGCCGCCCCCGGGTCGACGCTGGTCAATACGTACCCGTCGAGCCAGGTCGGCGCGGCCAACTTCACCGGCTCGGGCACCTCGTTCGCTGCCGCCATCACCAGCGGCGCGGTAGCCCTGGTGCTAACGGACAACCCGGGTCTGTCCCCGAACCAGGTGAAGGCCAGGCTGCTCGGCAACACCAATACCGGCCCTATCGGCAACCCGTTCGTGGACGGCCACGGTGCGCTCAATGCCTACGCCGCCGCCACCTCCGGGCCGATGGACCTCAACCAGTCCGGCCTGGTCCTGCCCGCCCTGCCCGGCTTCTCCGTGTCGCTCTCCTCGGCCCGCCCGTTCGACACCTGGAACACCGCGCTGTGGTCCGGGCTCAGCCCGGGACAGCAGCCCTCCACCGGCTGGGCCTGGCCCGGGGTGGCCTGGAACGGCGCGGCCTGGAACGGCTGGGCGTGGAACGGGGTGGCCTGGAACGGGTGGGCCTGGACCGGTGCGTACTGGAACAGCTCCTCGTGGAGCGGCTCGGCCTGGGACGGCACCGCGTGGAGCGGCACACCCTGGGCGGGCGCGGCCTGGGGTCCGTACTGGGACACCAAGAGCTGGAATGGCGGCTGACGCGGCGACCAGCGCCGTGAAGCTACCGCGGGTGACCCGGGCGCTTGTCGCGGCTTCCGCGCTGGGTGGGGCGTTCGCCCTGGTCCTGGCCACCTGGCGGCAGCAGGCCGCCGACCCGGTGAGCCAGGGCCAGTGGCTGGTCGCGGCCACCATCGGTGCGCTCGTGCTGGGCAGCCAGGTGCGGCCGGTGGTGGTGTTCCGCGGCGGAGAATCCGAGACCTTCAACATGGACGAGGGTTTCTTCGTGATCCTGGCTCTGCTCGAACCACCGCTGGTCACGCTGGGCACGCTCGCGCTGGCTAACGTGCTCGCGCAGGCGGTGCGGCGCCGCTCGGTGGTCAAGTCCGCGTTCAACGCGGGGCAGGTGCTGATCGCGGCCGGCCTGGGCCTGGCGGTAAGCCGTACCGTGGCGGCCCCGTCGGGGTCACTGACCGCAGGCCAGATCGCGGCGGCCCTGCTCGGCGTCGGGGTGTGCTTCTCGGTCAGCACGTTCCTGGTGGATGGCGTGATGGTGTCCATGGGCACCGGCTGGCATGAGTTCAGCATTGACCTCCCGATCCAGGTCATGCTGGCCGGTGCGGGAGCGCTGGTCGGCGCCGTGCTGGCGGTGGCGATCCAGGCCCATGTCTGGGCGGTGGCGCTGGCCATCCCGGTCGTCATCCTGGACCGGCGGCTGATCAATGCCCGGTACCTGGCGCTGTATGACCGCGCCCGGATGGAAGGGTTGTACGAGGTCACGCTGGAGGCGAACCGGGGGCTGCGCCGGGAGGCGGTGGTCGAGACGATCCTCGACTCGGTGCGGCGGCTGCTGCGCAGCCCGGCGGCGGAGCTGGCCGCGGCCAACCCCGGGGATGGCCGGCTAGCCGCGCCGATGACGGTGGCCGGGCACCGGCAGTGGCTGGTCGCCTCCGGCCGCCGCCGGGATGAGCCGTTCGACGATGCCGACCAGGGCTTGCTCAAGGCGGTGGCCGCGGTGGGCAGCGCGGCGCTGAGCAATGCCGAGCTGTACCAGCAGGTGCACATCGAGCGGGAGCGGCTGTCCTCGATCACGCTGAACATCGGCGAGGGGGTCTGCGCCATCGGCGCGGACGGGAAGCTGACGTTCGTCAACCGGGCCGCGGCCGACATGATCGAGCTGCCGTCGCTGGACATCCCGATCGACGCCCCGGTCAGCGACGGTGCACTCGCCGCCCCGGAGTTCCTGCTTACCCCGGCCCGGGTGGCTATGCGGACTGGCCGCACCATCCGGGAGGACGACGCCCGGTTCCGGGGCAAGGACGGCGGCACCGTCCCGGTCGCCTACACCGCCTCGGCGGTGCTCAGCGGCGGACGGCCGTCCGGCGCGGTGATCGCCTTCCGGGACATCACCGAACGCAAGGCGTTCGAGGACGAACTGCACCATCACGCTTGCTACGACAGTCTCACCGGGCTGGCCAACCGGCGGCTGCTGGTGGAGCGCCTCGATCAGGCGCTGCACCGGTCCGCACTGGACCGCAAGACACACGCGCTGATCTTTGTCGACGTGGACCGGTTCAAGAGCATCAACGACAGCCTGGGTCACGTGACCGGAGACGGCTTCCTGGTCGCCAT
The DNA here is from genome assembly GCA_036567525.1 of Streptosporangiaceae bacterium. Lineage (GTDB taxonomy): Bacteria > Actinomycetota > Actinomycetes > Streptosporangiales > Streptosporangiaceae > RYN-230. The sequence continues at coordinate 5,569 of DATCUG010000103.1, forward strand.
CGGGGCCCGGCTCAAGGCGGTGGTGCGGAGCAACGACCTGCTGGCCCGGTTCGGTGGCGACGAGTTCGTGGTGCTGCTGGAAGACGTGGCCGGCGTGGAGGTCGCGGTGGCCGCGGCCCGGCGCATCTGCGCCGCGGTGGAGCAGCCCATTTCGCTGCCCGACGGTTACGAGCTGGTGGCCAGCGTGTCGGTCGGCATCGCGCTCACCGAGCCGGGCAAGACCGCCGACGACGTGCTACGCAACGCGGACGTGGCGATGTATGAGGCCAAAGCCAAGGGCAAGGGCGGCAGCTACAAGGTGTTCGACCAGGCGGCCATGGGCACCCGCTCGTCGCAGCGCCTGCAGATCGAGGCTGACCTGCGCAAGGGGCTCATGCGCGAGGAACTCGAGGTGCATTACCAGCCGTTCTTCTCGCTGGCCGGGGAGCGCATCGTCGGTGCCGAGGCGCTGGTCCGGTGGCGGCACCCGGTGCACGGCCTGATCGACCCGACCAAGTTCATCCCAATGGCCGAGGAGACCGGGCTCATCCTGCCGCTGGGCCGCTACGTGCTGGAGCGGGCCTGCCAGCAGGTGCGCTCGATCCGTGACCGGCTGGGCGTAGACCTGCCGATCAGCATCAACCTGTCGCCGCGGCAGTTCCAGGAAAGCGGGCTGCTGTCCCAGGTCGCGTCGGCCCTCGATGCTAGTGGCCTGCCCTCGGAACTGCTCATCTTCGAGATCACCGAAACCATGGTCATGGAGGACCTGGCTGGGGCCCGTGAGGTGATGAAGCGGCTCAACCGGCTGGGTGTCCGGCTGGCCATCGACGACTTCGGCACCGGTCATTCCTCACTCGCGTACCTCAAGCAGTTCCCGGTGCACGAGGTCAAGGTGGACCGGGTCTTCGTGCAGGGCATCGCGGAGAGCCCGGTGGACTCGGCCATCGTCCGGGCCGTCATCGACCTGGCCAACGCCATGGGCATCGCGACCGTGGCCGAGGGCGTGGAATCCCGGGACCAGGTAGCCGAGCTCAGCCGGCTCGGTTGCGATGTGGCGCAGGGCTTCTACTTCTCGCCGCCGCTGTGGGCTGGGGAGTTCGACGGCCTGCTGGCCCGGCATTTCACCCCGGCCGCCCCGGCTATCTCGTTAGCCGGGCGGACGTCACTGGCGGCGCCGGCGCGACCTGCGCAGCTTTACGCCCATCACCACCAGAGCCGCGGCCAGCACCAGCCACGGCGCGAGGATGAGCAGGTCGCTTCCGGTCATGCGAGCAGTCAACCGGCCCGCAGCGCGATCAGCGTGCAGCCCGCGTGGTGGCCGTGTGGAGGTTGATCTAATCCACCGGCGCTATCGCTGCGGCGGGAGCCCGGCCACGAACGGGGTGTCGGCGCCGACCCGGCCCAGCGCGGCCGCCCCGCCCGGGGAGCCAAGAGCCTGGTCCCGGCCGGGCAGTGGCTCGACGAAGAAGCGCGTGTTCTCGGCCGCGTAGCCCTCCCACTTCTCCGGCAGGTCGTCCTCGTAGTAGATCGCCTCGACCGGGCACACCGGCTCACACGCCCCGCAGTCCACGCATTCGTCCGGGTGGATGTAGAGCATCCGGTCACCCTCGTAGATGCAGTCCACCGGGCACTCGTCCACGCACGCCCGGTCCAGCACGTCCACGCACGGCTCACCGATCACATAGGTCATCCGGGTCGTCCTTTCTCCCTGGCCGGGCGGCGCTCTCGCGTTTAAACATATTAGCTTGTAAAAATAACCCTGTCCGCAACCAGGGGCCGAGTTCCAGCTGGATTCAGGCATCAACCCCGGTAGACGGAAGCTAGTTTCTACAGGCTGCCTCAGATAAACTGAGCCGGTGGACGTGACGGGCCTGCTCGCAGACGATCCCGGGCCGCCGCTCGGCCAGCGCCGGGCCGACGTGCTCGAGGTGCTGCGCTCGGCCAGCGCGCCGCTCCGGGTCCGGGAGGTCGCCCGCCGGACCGGGGTGCATGCCAACACGGCCCGGTTCCACCTGGACGCGCTGGTCGACGCGGGCCT
>DATCUG010000104.1:0-13582 GCA_036567525.1 Streptosporangiaceae bacterium
CTCGAACTCGTCATAGTCCACGGTGGCACCTGGGTCGAAGGAATAGATGTCGTTGATCGTGATGAGCCGCGAGGTCATATACCAGCGATGCTGGCGCGCCGCCTCATATTCGCGGCGGATGTAGGCGGGCGGCCGGTAGTCAGGGCCGAAGTAGTCGATGTACGCCTGCGGATAGGCGTATCCCACTGACTCGTCCGGGAAGTAGCGCAGGGCCTCGTGTTTTTCGATGGCCCAGGAGACCTCCTCAGCCACATACGGGGCGACCAGCTGCGCGCCCCAGTAGCCGTGGTTGGCCGACATGAGCCCGGCGATGGCGATGTCGTGCAGCAGGCACGCTGTGATCACCTTGTCGTCGAGCCCGTTCTCCCGGGCCACTCGGGCGCTCTGCAGCAGGTGCCTCGCGCCGATCTTGCTGAGGCGCCGCTCGAAGAAGTCCTTCAGGGTAGGGCGTTCCGGCATCGTGGGCAGCTCGGGATTGTCTCCCATCATGAACACGGTGCCGGGGTCGCCCGCCTGGGCCAGCAACTCCTGCTGGCAGTCGCTCAGCGGCGTGCCCATGACCGCGACGGCCGGCGGGAAAATGATGCGGCGCCGGCGGTCGACCGCGTCATCCAGCGGCTCCCGGATCCAGTTGGCCAGGCCCGCCTCCCGCAGTGACGCCGGAAGCTCGAGCGGCGGCACCCGGGTGGCGGGCGGCTGGGTACTCGTGGGCTCGGACATGCGATCACCTCCGCCCGGGAGCGCGGCCCGGACTTGTCTTGTGCTGCCGACTCTAGGCACATCCGGCGCAGCTTCGCACCGGCCGGGACGTGGAGAATCCCGGACACCGGACGTACTGTCGGGGAGTAAGAGCCCGACCCCGGGAGGCTGCCGATGGCGTTCAGGATCATGCCGCACGGCCGGCTGCAGGAATGGGTCGCCGAGGAGAGGGGCTACTTCGCGGCCGAGGGCCTTGAGTACACCTTCATCTCCGGGGACAGCGACTACGGCATCCATTCCGCTGACCGGGACAGTGCCGGGGAGGTCAGGACGGGCGCGTTTGAGACGTTCGGGGCCGGCCGCGACGGTGCCAACGTGAGCTGCGCGTGCCATTGGGCCACCAACACCGCGGCCAGCCAGCACGAGGGCCAGCTGGTGACCACGGCGTACTCGGTAGCGCCATGCGCCATCGTCGTCCCGCCCGAGTCACCGGTCCGCCGGCCCGAGGACCTCGCGGGCGTCGCCGTCGGGGTGGGCTACCACTCCGGCAGCCATTTCGCCGCGTTGCAGGCCCTGGAAGCAGTGCTGCCGCCGGACCAGATCAACCTCACCTTCCAGGGCCCGCCCAACGAGCGGCTGGACGCCCTGCTGGAACGGCGGGTGCCCGCCGCCACCGCGTGGGGGGTGCCGCTCTACATCGCCGAGGCGTTCGGGTTCCGCAAGGTCATCGACGCCACCTTCATGATCGGCTTCCTGGTCACCGGCGACGACGCCAGCAAGGCCGACGTGGATAAGTACCTGGCCGCCCTGCGCCGCGCCCAGCTGGACATCGACCTGCATCCCGAGGCCTGCAAGCACCACCACCTGCGCGCGGTCCCAGCCAAATACCGCGACCGGGTGGACGTGCGGGCATTCGGCACCGGCGAGCGCATCGTCTTCCTGCCCTACACCCGCGAAGTCTTCGCGGCCACCCAGCGCTGGACCCAGCAGCACCAGCTCTTCACCGATCTCCCTGAGCCAGCCGCCGGCTACGACGAGGCCATCCTGACCTGACCCGTGTCAGGGCTCATCCACCTCCCCGTGCCCGCCAATCAGTGAAGGCTCCTTGAGGGCCTCCGCCCAGGCCGCAGGATTTCGCACCGCCTGCCACGTCCTGCAGCGCGAAGTGCCAAATATATCGTAATACGATTAATCGCGTGGTGGCGGGTAGTGATGGCCGCGGCCTAGTGAGGTGGTGATCATGAGTCTCAGCGCACGCGAGCGGCGAGTGCTGGCCTCTCTCGAGAAAGGGCTGGCCGTCGCCGCCCCCGAACTGGACTCCCGGCTGGCCATGTTCAGCCGGCTGACGGCCGGCGAGGAGATGCCGCGCCGGGAGGCGATTACCCGGGTGCCAGGCCGGCCGGCGGACAGGCGGCGAGTCATGTTGCTGCTGTGGCTCAGCGCGGCCGTCGCGCTCACCGCGATCGCGATGACGGTGAACAACCTGGCCGGGCCGGGCCGCTGCATCCAGCCCTGGATCATGGTCTGCGCCGGGCAGGTGCTGGTGCCCGGCGCGCGGGGCCGCCCGGTGCCCGCGGCGTCGCGGACCGCCGGGGGCCAGGCCGTGCTGCCGGCGGGTGGCGCCCGATGACGATGTTCCCGGTGCCCGGACGCGCCGCCCCGGCGCGACGTAAGGGAGCGCCCGGCCAGGCCGATGAGCCGGGCGGTGCGGTAGCCCTGGCGGCCGAGCGCCGGCGCGACATCCTGGTGGTGGTCCTGACGCTGACCACCGGGGCGCTCGACGCGGTGAGTTATCTGCGGCTCGGCAACGTGTTCAGCAGCGTCATCACCGGGAACCTGGTGCTGCTGGGGGTGGGGGCTGGGCAGCAGGCGGCCGCCCTGACGCTGAACGCTGGCCTGGCCCTGGCTGGCTACGGGGCTGGCGTCATGGCCGGCGGCCGGCTGGCCGGCACGCAGCAGCGTGGCCAGCCGGCCTGGCCGGCCCGGGTGACTGTCACCCTCGGCGCCGAACTGGTGGTGCTGGCCGCGTTCAGTGCCGGCTGGCTGGTCACCGGTGGCCACCCGGCCGACGGTGGCCGGCTGGCGCTGCTGGCCGTCGCGGCCGCGGCCATGGGCATGCAGGCCACCGCGGTGCGGCGGCTGGGCCAGATGTCCACCACGTACCTGACCAGCACCCTGACCGCCCTGCTGACCGCCCTGGCCACATGGCACTGGCCGGAAGGGTGGCAGCGCAGCGGCGGGGTGCTGATCGCCATCGTGGCCGGCGCGACGCTCGGTGCCGTCTGCGCCATCCAGTTCCCCTCGTGGGTTCCGGCCGCTGTCCTGATCCCGCTGGCCGCGGTGCTGGGGGCCCGGCTCGCCGTTCCCGGGGACCGGCCGGGCGGCAGCCGGTGACGGCGGCAACGCGAAGGGAGCGGCTGATGAAGCTAACCGGGCGGCACGGCGGGGGCCACCGCACCCGGGTTCGGGTGCGTGCCGAAGATGCCTTGTTCCTGTATGCCCAGTCACCGCGGCTGTGCCAGCAGGTGGGAGCGGTACTGCTGCTGGACTCGGCGGCCATCCAGCCCGCCGCTTTCCGGGCCGCCATGGGGCAGCGGGTACGGCGCGTTCCCGGCCTGCGCCGCCGGCTGGAGCGGCCACGAAACGGCTGGCAGCGGCCATGCTGGATCACCGACGATGACATCGATGTCCGGGACCGGATCCAGCACGTCACGCTGGGCCACCGCGGCTGCCCAACCCGGCTGGCGGACGCCGTTGACGGGTTCTTCTCCCGGCCGTGCGACCCTTTCCGCAGCCCGTGGGAGATGCTGCTGGTCCAGGGAATGCGGGGCCGGACGGCGGTCGCGGTCAAGGTGCACCACTGCGTCGGTGACAGCTACGCCATCATCGCCATGCTGGGCGAGCTTTTCGACGAGGCCCATGGCTCCAGTGCGACGGCCCCCGGCAGCGGTCCGGGGCGGGCCGGGCTGGCGCCGGGCCGGCGCCGTCGCCGGATACCCGGCCGCCCCGCCGCCCGTGCCATCCGCGGGCTGTGGCATCTGGCTACCGCGGGCCGCGCGCCAGCGGTGAGCGTGTGTGGCCCGTTCCACACCGGGCGGCGCCGCTACCTGCCGCTGGCGCTGCCCGCCCGGGATGTCGCGGTGACCGCGCGCGGCCTGGACGTCGGGATCGCTGACCTAGTGCTGATCCTGGTGGCCGAGGCGCTGAGCCGGCTGCTGCGCTCGCGTGGTGAGGACACCGCCGGGCGGACGGTCCGGGTGGCCGTCCCGCGCTCCCGGGCCGGGGCAGCCACCCGGTCCAGGCGGCCCTCGGCTAACCGTTCCGCGGCCGTCTCGCTCGACGTTCCGATCGGGCCACTCAGCCTGCCCGAGCGCGCGGCGGCGCTCCGTGGCCAGATCGACGCGCACCAGCGCCGGGGCGAGCCGGATGCCGCGGCGGTCGTGCTCCGCGCGATGAACTGGCTGCCGCCGCCGCTGCAGCGGCGGGCCGCCGTGCAGCTCTACCAGAGCCGGTGGTTCAACATGCTGGCGTCCGTCTTCCCCGGCCAGCGCCGCGGTCATCACCTGCTCGGCGCGCCGGTGGCAGAGGTCTATCCGGTGCTCGCCCTGGCCAACGGCGTCGGCCTAGCGGTCGGGGCCATGACGTGGGAAACCTCTATGTCCATCGGAATCCTGGCCGACGCCGGGCTGGTCCCGGACGCGGGGCACCTGGCCGCCGAACTGGCCAGCGCGTTCCGCCGCGCGCAAGCAGCAGCCAGCGGCACAGGCCCGGGTGCGCGGCGCCCGGCCGCGGCCGTCAGCGGCGTTCCTCTCGCTGCTTCTCCAGTCCCGGCCGGGGCTGTCCGCGGCCCGGTGCAGCGCGCTGGCCCTGGGCCGGACTAGCTGGGGACCGGTGGGCCAGCGCGATGATGCCGCCGGTCATGACGGCAAGTGAGAGCGCCTGGCCAGCCAGTGCCGGGGGTGTGCTGGCGATCGTCTCGTTCAGCCACACGTGGGCAATGCCGATCGAGGTGAGCGGGTCGACGGTGGTGATGACGGCCAGTACCGGCGCGATCAGCAGGCCGGCCTGGAACGCGTTCTGATTCAGCAGGAAACCGGCTGGCCCGATGATGACCAGGACATACAGCGGCCATTGCCGCACCGGGTCAGCGAAGCCCTGGGGTAGCGTGTCCGGGACCAGTTTGAGCAGGAACGCGGTCACCCCGAAGTCAGCCCCGCAGGCCAGCGCCAGCCAGAGCGGGCGGATCCGCCCTGGCCCCCACCGGGCCAGAGCGAGGCAGCCAGCCAGCACCGCGGCCAGCGCGGCCAGCAGTGGTACCGCCGCCGTGAACGGCACCGACCGGTGACCAGCGCCGGGCCGGGCTACCGCGATGAAACCGGCCAGCCCGGCCACGCAGCAGATCACCCCGGCCGCGATGACACGGTCCGGGCCGCGGTGCCGGGCCGCTACGGCGATCAGCACCGCGAACAGCAGGTTACAGACCAGCAGTGGCTGGACAACAGCCAGCGCACCGAAATGCAGCGCGACGATCTGCAGCACGTTGCCGGTGACGTTGATGAGGATGGCGGCGAGCCAGCGCGGCCGCCGGGCCAGGTCGAGCAGCAGCCGGGGCGAGAGCGGGCGGCGCGGCGGTACCTGCTTGGTCGCGCGCTGCTCCAGGACTGAGGACAGGCCGAACAGGGCGGCCGCGGCCAGCGCTACCCCCACCGCGAGCACGGTCACGGGACGCGCATGGCCACGAGGTCAGCCAGGTCGTCTTCGCGCCGCCGGCGTCCCGTATCAGCCAGCGCCTGCCCGGCCTGGCGGGGGCCCAGCGCGGGGTCGCCGGCCAGCCGCCGGATGATCGCGGACAGCTCGTCCGGGGATGGGGCGAGCTGGGCCAGCCCGGCCGAGGCCATCAGCGTCGCGTTGGCCCGGCCATGGCCCGCGATCGGCTCGAACATGACCACCGGGCGGCAGCTGCGCACCGCTTCCAGCGCGGTACCGCCGCCGCCGTTGGTCACCACGACATCGGCGGCGGTCATCCAGCCGGGCATGTCATCGGTCCAGCCGACCACATGCAGCCGGCTGGCTGGCTCGCCCCGTGCGGTCAGCCGCTCGCGGAGGGTGGCGTTGTGCCCGCAGATGACGACCGCCTGGACGTCCGGGCCGCTGGCCAGGACCGCGGTCACCGCGCGGTCCACTCGCCCCAGGGCCATCGAGCCGGGGCACACGGCGGCCACGAACCGGCCGACGGGCAGGCCGAGGCGGGCCCGCGCCGCCGCCGGGGCGGCCGGGGCGAAGGCATCCCGGACCGGCAGCGCGCCCGCCACCACAGGCAGGCCCGGCTCAGCCCGGGCCGCCACCGTCACGGCGGCCGGGTGCATGACGTACGTGATGTCGAGGTCGCGGTACAGCCAGGACGGGTGCGGGCAGAACGCCGGGACCCAGGCACCAGCCGGCATGGGCAGCTGGCCGTGCCGCCGCAGCCAGCTCAGCCCGGCACTGGCCAGCGGGTAGGTGGAGACGATCACGTCGGGGCGCAGCGCCCGGATCCGCGGTGCCATGCGGCGGCCGAACGCCGCCCCCAGGCCGCGCCGGGCCAAGTCGAGATACCACCGGTGCCGCCACATCGCGGAGAAGAAGAACTCGTACATCCACGGCAGATGCTGCACCTGCGACACGTAGAACGCCCGGGCCGCCGCGGCGAACGGCGGCCCCATCGCGGCCAGGGCATCCAGCCAGCCCACCTGGCAGCCCGGCCAGGCCCGGGTCATCGCCTCGGCCAGCGCCCGCCCGGCCGAGTTGTGGCCCTCGCCAATATCCGCGCTCACGATCAGCGGGCGCCGCGGCGCCTGCGGCTCATCCAGGGTGCACCTCCCTCGGCAGGCTGGCCGCCTGGCCAGCCGGTCACCTAGCCCGGCCACCTTCCCCCCGGAACAGGAAATTCACCCGCCGCCGGGATCTATATCGTGACTCGATAGTGAGCGCCTTCGCGCCTTTCACTCTGACGGACGTTTAGCGGCCTGCTCTGGAGGTAGCGAGCGTCAGGGCGAGAAGAATCGTATTCCGATATAACGCGATGCGGTCAACGGGTCCGCCGGAGGTGCTGAACATGACAGTGACCCATGCTCGTGGTCAGGACAGTCAGGCCGGGGCCGGCCAGGCCGCGGACCAGCGCACCCCCCCGCTGCCGCCGTACGCGGACAGCCTGGCCCGGGATCTGCGGCGGGCGGTGAGCGGGGAGGTCAGGTTCAGCCCCGGGGCCCGGGCGCTGTACGCGTACGACGCCTCCATCTTCCGGCAGGTGCCGATCGGGGTGGTGCTGCCCCGGGATGCCGGGGACGCGCAAGCGGCCCTGGAGGTATGCCGCCGGTACGGCGCCCCCGTCCTGGGCCGCGGCTGCGGCAGCAGCCTGGCCGGCCAGACGGTGAACGCCGCGGTGGTGTTCGACTTCTCCAAGTACATGAACCAGATCGTGGAGCTGGATCCGCAGCGCCGCCGGGCCCGGGTGCAGCCCGGGGTGATCTGCGACGAGCTGCGGGACGCGGCCGAGCAGCATGGGCTGACGTTCGGCCCGGACCCGGCCACGCACGATCACGCCACGCTCGGCGGGATGATCGGGAACAACTCGTGCGGCACTCATTCGGTGCTGGCCCAGCTGCACGGTCCCGGGCCGCTGACCGCCGACAACATCGATGAGCTGGACATCCTCACCTACGACGGCGAGCGGATGCGGGTGGGCGCCACCAGTGCCGACGAGCTGGAGCGGATTATCGCCGCCGGGGGACGGCGGGGCGCGATCTACGCCGGGCTGAAGCACATCCGCGACACCTACGCCGAGGCCATCCGGACCGGCATGCCCGACATCCCGCGCCGGGTGTCCGGCTACAACCTCGACCACCTGCTGCCCGAGAAGGGGTTCAACGTCGCGCGGGCGCTGGTCGGCACGGAGGGCACCTGCGCCCTGGTGCTGGAGGCCAGCGCGTACCTGGTGCACTCCCCGCCGGAGCGCAGCCTGGTCGTGCTCGGTTACCCGGACATCCCCTCGTCGGGCGACGACGTGCCCTGGCTGATGGGCTTTGAGCCGATCGCCTGCGAGTTCACCAGCCGGCACGTGGTGAACAACCTGCACGCCAAGGGGTTCGATTTCGGCGGCGCCGACCGGCTGCCGCCGGGTGACGCCTGGGTGCTGCTGGAATTCGGCGGCGACACCAAGGCGGAGGCGGACGCGCAGGCGGAGAAGCTGTTCCGGGCGCTGGAGAAGAAGCGGAACGCGCCGAGCCACCGGCTGTTCGAAAACCCGGAGAGCGAGACCGCGGTGTGGGAGATCCGGCGGCACTCCGCGGGCACCTCCCGGATGCCGATCGGCCTGGACGGGCACGGTGGCTGGCCGAACTGGGAGGACGCCGCGGTCGCACCGGACCGGCTCGGCGACTACCTGCGTGAGTTCCTGCCGCTGCTGCAGCGGCATGGCTACGACGGCGTGTTCTTCGGGCACTGGGGGCACGGCTGCGTGCACTGCCGGATCGATTATGACTTCCGCACCGCGGAGGGCGTCGCGAGCTACCGGCGGTTCATGGAGGAAGCCGCTGATCTGGTGGTTTCCTTTGGCGGGTCGCTGTCCGGGGAGCACGGCGACGGGCATGGCCGGGCCGAGCTGTGGCCGAAGATGTTCAGCCCGGAACTCATGCGGGCGTTCGGCGAGTTCAAGGCGGTCTGGGACCCGGACAACCGGATGAACCCGCACAAGCTCGTTGATCCCTACCCGCTGGACAGCCACCTGCGCGAGGGAACCGGCTACCGGCCATTGCCGCTGACCACCAAGTTCGCCTACCCGCAGGACGGCGGCAGCTTCCACGAGGCGGTGGGCCGCTGCTTCGGCGTCGGCAAGTGCCGGCACCTGGACAGCGGCGTGATGTGCCCCAGCTTCATGGTGACCCGGGAGGAGAAGCACTCCACCCGGGGCCGGGCCCGGCTGCTGCAGGAGATGGCCGAGGCGGCCGGCCCAGTCAAAGACCGGTGGCGCAGCGACGAGGTCAAGGAAGCCCTCGACCTCTGCCTGGCCTGCAAGGGCTGCAAGAGTGACTGCCCGGTCAAGGTGGACATGGCCAGTTACAAGGCCGAGTTCCTGGCCCACTACTACCAGGGCCGGCTGCGGCCGCGGCAGGCGTACGCGCTCGGGCTGATCCCGGTCTGGGCCCGGCTGGCCAGCCACGCATCCGGGCTGGCGAATGCGCTGACCCACACGCCCGTGCTCAGCCGGCTGGCCAAGGCGGCCGCTGGTGTCGCCCAGGACCGCACCCCGCCGGCCTTCGCCCCACAGCCGTTCACCGTCTGGTTCGCCGGGCACACGCCGCGTAACCCGGACGCGCCGCCGGTGCTGTTGTGGCCGGATACCTTCACCAACTACTTCGAGCCGGAGATCGGCGTCGCGGCCGTGGAAGTGCTGGAGTCGGCCGGTTTCCGGGTCACCCTGCCCACCGGGCACGTGTGCTGCGGCCGGCCGCTGTACGACTACGGCATGCTCAGCCTGGCCCGCCGCTACCTCACCCGCACCCTGGACGTGCTGCGCCCGCAGATTGAGGCGGGGATCCCGGTCATCGGCCTGGAGCCGAGCTGCCTGGCCGTCTTCCGCGACGAACTGGTGAACATGCTGCCCGACGACGTGGACGCGCAGCGGCTCAAGGCCCAGAGCTACCTGCTGTCGGAGTTTCTCGTCCAGCGGGCGCCGGATTACCAGCCACCGCGGCTGCGCCGCAAGGCGCTGGTCCAGACGCACTGTCACCAGCATGCCGTGATGGGCTTCGCGGCCGAGCAGCAACTGCTGGCGGACATGGGGATCGACGCCGAGGTGCCCGACAGTGGCTGCTGCGGCATGGCGGGCAGCTTCGGGTACGAAGCGGGCGAGCGCTACCGGGTATCGATGGCGGCCGGCGAGCGCGTCCTGCTGCCCGCCGTCCGGGACGCCGGCCCAGACACGCTGATCGTGGCGGACGGCTTCTCGTGCCGCGGCCAGATCAAATCCGGCACCCCCCGCCGGGGCCTGCATCTGGCCCAGGTGCTGCGGATGGCCATCCGCGACGGGGAACTCGGCCCGGTCACCAACCCGCCGGAGGCAGCCGAGCCCGACCCGGCCAGCCAAACCGGCCTGGCCGCCAACCACCTGCCCATCAAGGTGCTGGCCGGCGCGGGTGCGATAGCGGCAGCCGCCGCCATCACAGCCGCCGTCCGCCGCTCGGCACGCTGAGCACATCCGGCAAGGAGGGAGAAGTATCCATGTCTGAGGACCAAACCGCCTCTGATGTCCTGGTGGACCGGCTGATCGACTGGGGGGTCGAGGTCATCTTCGGCCTGCCCGGCGACGGCATCAACGGCTTCATGGACGCGCTGCGCAAGCGCCACGACAAGATCCGTTACATTCACGTCCGGCACGAAGAGGTCGGCGCGATGGCCGCGGTCGGCTACGCCAAATTCACCGGGAAACTCGGCGTCTGCTTCTCCACCGCTGCCCCGGGGGCGGTCCACCTGATGAACGGGCTGCTGGACGCGAAGGTCGAGCAGGCGCCCGTGCTGGCCATAACCGGGATGAGCTACCACGACCTGATCGGCACGTCCTACCTGCAGGACGTCAACACCGACTACCTGTTCAACGACATCGCCCTGTACAACCAGCGGATCATGGGGCCGCAGCACATCACCAACGTGGTCGACTACGCGGTACGCACCTCACTGACCCACCGCGGCCCGAGCCATCTGGCTTTCCCCATCGACTACCAGGCGATGCCGGCCGAGAGCGGGTCCAGGTTCGCACGTAACGTGCCCGGGCACACCTCCACCACCTACCGGCCGCCGGTCCGGGTGCCCACCCGGCAGGACCTGGAAGCCGCGGCCGCCGTGCTGCAGGGCAAGACGAAGATCGCGATCCTGGCCGGCGCGGGCGCCCGGGGGGCCGGCCAGGAACTGGAGGCGGTGGCCGACAAGCTCGGCGCGCCGGTGATCAAGGCACAGCTGGGCAAGGACTGCATCCCGGACGACTCCCCGTTCACCACCGGGCCGATCGCCCTGGTCGGCACCCGGCCGTCAGAGGACGCGCTCGAGCAGTGCGATGCGCTGCTCATCGTCGGCTCGACCATGCCGTACATCGAGTACTACCCGTCGCCGGGCCAGGCCGTCTGCGTGCAGATCGACGACAAGCCGGAGCGGATCGGGCTGCGCTACCCAGTCGATGTCGGCCTGACCGGGGACGCCCGGGCCACCCTGGCCGAGCTGCTGCCGCTGCTGGCGCGGAACGAGGACCGGTCCTTCCTGACCCAGGCCCAGGACGGGATGCGGGAGTGGTGGGCGCTGATGGCCGAGCGTGGCACCAGCACCGACCGGCCGATGAAGCCGCAGGTGCCGGCCTGGGCGCTGAACGATGTGCTGACCGACGACGCCATCATCTGCGGTGATTCCGGAACCGTGACCACCTGGGCGGCCCGGCAGATCAAGGTCCGGGCGGGCCAGCAATTCTCGTTCTCCGGCACGAACTGCTCGATGGCCGCCGGCCTGCCCTACGCGATCGGGGCCGCGGCCGCCTACCCAGGCCGGCAGGTGGTCGTGTTCACCGGCGACGGGTCGCTGACCATGCAGCTCGGCGACTTCCTCACCGCCGTGCAGCACCACCTGCCCATCAAGATCATCGTGGTCAAGAACAACACGCTGGGGCTGATCAAGTGGGAGCAGATGGTGTTCCTGGGCAACCCCGAGTACGGGGTCAACTTCGCGCCGCTCGACTTCGTCAAGTTCGCCGAGGCGGCTGGGGCCCGCGGGATGCACATCGAGGACCCGCAGACCTGCGCGGAGCAACTGCGCACGGCGTTCTCCTTGGACGGCCCGGTCATCATCGAGTGCCTGGTCGATCAGCACGAGCCACCGATGCCGGCCAAGGTCAAGAAGAAGCAGGTCACCGCCATGGTGGAGGCGCTGCGGGAAGGCACCCCGAACCGCAACCGGATCGCGCTGCAGATGGTCAAGGATCTGCTGGACGAGTCCACGTTCGACGCCAGCCCGGGCCACGTCATCCCGGGGAAGGTCGGCCAGGCCGCCGCCGGGCTGGTGGGCCGGCTCCGCGACCACGCTAACGATGAGCACCCGGAATAGCGCGGTCCGCGTGCCGGATGAGGACCGGGAAAGCGTTGCGCGGAATGGCGGGCCGCCGGTGAGCGTGTCCCTGCTGGGCGAACTGGCCCGGCGGACCCAGGTTCCCACCCGGTGGCCGTCGCTGGCGGGCGGGATCCCGGCGCGGGACCGGGAGCTTGGCCAGCATGGGCGGCGGACGGTTGGCAAGCTGCTCGAGGCGGGCCTGGCTGAGCTGGCCGACAAGGGGTACCAGGCGCTGCGGGTCGATGACGTGGTGCGCCGGGCGCGGATCTCGCACGGCACCTTCTACCTCTATTTCGCCAGCAAGGAAGACCTGTTCAGCAGCCTGGTAGCCGATGTGCTGCGGGACATGCGGGTCATCGCCGGCGACTTCCCGGTGGTCACCCCGGACAGCGCCGGCCGGGCCGCCCTGCGCGGCTGGGTAGGGCGCTTCAGCGAGCTCTACCTGTCCCACGCCACCATCATCCGCATCCTCAGCCAGGAAGAGGTGGTCGGCGCGGACATCTGGGCTGATGGCATGCGGGTGCTGCTGCGGCTCGGCCAGGCCATCGCGCAGGGCATGACCGCGGCGGTGCGGTCCCGGCACGGCAGCAACGGCTCCGGCAGCGCGTGCAGCCGGCAGGACGAACTCACCGCGCTCGCCTGCCTGACCCTGCTGGAGCGGGTCAACTACCTGTTCGCCGTGGGAGTGCGGCTGCCCCGGGCCGAGATGATGGACCGGCTCACCGACATCGTCTACGCCGCTTTCTGCGCCGCGGCGGACGAGACGCGATGACTTACCTCGTACCACGATATGTAGGCACAAGCTGTTTAGCGTTACGACTCAGCGGTAGGAAATATCGTGGAACGATGTAGCGCTGTCAGAAAGGTATCTCTGGCAGCTTCGCGGGGGCCATTAGGTCCCGGATAGGAGTGCGTGATGTCAGCAGTTCCACGCCGTACCGGTGACGGTGGTGCGCCGGACGGGACGCTGCGCCGGTTCGAGGAGCTGGCGGTGGCTGAGGATCATGCCGGGTGGGTGTCGCGGAGCCGGGTGTTCCTGACGCCGATCGCGGCCCCGTCGATCATGGGCCTGTTCGGGTTCATGATCGCAACGCTGATGCTGGGCGCCTGGCAGGCAGGCTGGTACGGCAACGCGCTTACGCCGCTGCTGATCTGGCCGTTCGCGCTGGTGGCCGGCGGGATTCTGCAGTCAGTGGCGGCGGTGGTCAGCTTCCGGGCTCGTGATGGGGTGGCCGTGGCGGTGCATACCGCGTGGGGCAGCTTCTGGATCGGGTGGGGGATCATGCAGCTGCTGGTGACCACCCACCAGCTGCCGGCCCTCCCGCTGGGCGTGGCCAGCCCGTCGATGGCATTCTGGTTCATCGCGCTGACCCTGGTGACCAGCTTCGGTGCGCTGGGGTCGCTGGCCCAGAACCTGGGCGTGTTCACCGTGCTGGGCACGCTGAGCGCGGGCGCGGCGCTGACCGCGGCCGGGTTCTACGCAGGCAGCCTGGCCACCCTCCGGGCCGGTGGGTGGCTGTTCGTGATCTCAGCCGCGGCGGCGTGGCTGACCGCCGGGGCGATGGTGCTCGAGAACTCCTGGGGGCGGACCATCATCCCGCTCGGCAAGTGGAGCAAGCGGGCCAACATCCCCGGCGTGCAGGCCACCGACCCGCTGGCCTACCCGGCCGGCATGCCTGGCGTCCGCGTCGGCCAGTAACCCGCCGTCCGAGCAGGCTGGCTCCCGCCCAGGCCACCCAGTGGGCGGGGGCCAGCCGCC
>DATCUG010000105.1:0-15544 GCA_036567525.1 Streptosporangiaceae bacterium
CCCGGCCCGGCTGCCCCGGTCCGCAGCAGGCCGTTCCGGCTGGCCATGTCCTGCCACACCACGGCCACCCCGCCGGCGATCAGGCCGAGGACCACCACGGCGGTGGCGATGCGCAGGTGCAGCGGATCGTGCTCGGGGGCAGCCCGGTCACCCGGTGTCGTGCGGGAGAACATGCCTCAGCTCACGGTCCCGGAGTCGCCGACGGCCAGAGCGGGCCGGGCCGGTGGCTGGGCACGCTGTGGCTGGCCCGGGCTGGCTGGGATGCGGGCGGGCTGGCCGGACTGGCCGTCGCCACGGCCGGCGCGGCACCCGGGGCGACCGGCACGTCGCCGGTCACGACCGCGTGCTGGACCAGGAACGTGTCCACCGCCGGAGTGACCTTGGGCCCAGGCGTCTGTGGCTCGCCGCCGGCGAAGAACGCGGTCGCCCCCAGCCCGGTCATGGCCGAGGCCAGCAGGCCCGCGGTGAGCAGCCGGGTAGCCGGGATCGCGGTCCTGGGCCGCCACGGCGCGCGGCCCGGCCAGCCGCTGTCCTCCCCGGGTGCGGCCATCGCCATCAGCCGCCCGGTCAGCGCGGCGTCCACCATGGCCTCACCCAGCGAGTGCATCCGCTGCTTCAGCGCGCGCAGCGCCACCGCTTCCTGGCGGCACTCATCGCAGCCCGCCAGGTGGGTCAGCACCCGGTCCCGTTCCGCATCCGTCAGCTCGCCGTCGATCAGGGCGGAGATGCGCTGCCCTAGATGGCTCACCGCTCACCGACCAGCGGAACGACGACCTCCCCCACGGGCGCCTGAGCGGTCGCGGCCAGCCCACTGCGCCGTGGGCGGCGGTGGTCCAGGGCGGTCCTGAGCTGGGCGCGGCCACGGTGGATCCGGCTGCGCACGGTGCCCAGCTTCACCCCAAGCGTGTCGGCGATCTCCTCGTAGGACAGGCCCTCGATGTCGCACAGCACCACCGCGGCCCGGTATTCGGGCGCCAGCGCCTTGAGCGCGGCCTGGATGTCGCCGTCCAGGTGCCGGTCGTCGAACGCCTGTGCGGGCGTGGGCTCATCGCCGCGCAGCCGCTGCTCGGTGTCGTCGCCCAGCCCCTCGAACCTGATCCGCTGCTTGCGCCGGGCCATGTCCAGGAACAGGTTGGTAGTGATCCGGTGCAGCCAGCCCTCGAACGTGCCCGGGGTGTAGCTGGACAGGGAACGGAACACCCGGACGAAGACCTCCTGGGTCAGGTCCTCGGCGTCATGTGAGTTGCCGGTCAGCCGGTAAGCCAGCCGGTACACCCGGGCCGAGTGTTCGCGCACGATCTCTTCCCAGGACGGCGGCGTCCACTCGGGCGCCCCGTCCGGGCTGGCTGCGAGCTCGCCCACTGTCTCGCTCTCCTGACCCGTGCCATGTGCCTGTATCACCATGGTGCCCCAGGCAACCCC
The DNA here is from genome assembly GCA_036567525.1 of Streptosporangiaceae bacterium. Classification (GTDB taxonomy): domain Bacteria; phylum Actinomycetota; class Actinomycetes; order Streptosporangiales; family Streptosporangiaceae; genus RYN-230. Next base: position 1,423 of record DATCUG010000105.1, read on the forward strand.
TCTCCGCACCAGCCGCGGCCGATTGCGCCGGCTCGCGTCAGTGTCAACGTCGCAGCCCGCCCGGCTAGTTCCCGGGGCAGCGGGCAGACGGCTAGTTCCCGGGTCACGGGCCGTCCGCGGCAGCGGGGGACGATAGGCTGCCGGGACTGGGAAGATGCAGCACCGGGAAGGCAGCCGATAGTGAGCGCTGAGGCCAATCTCGCCTATGTCGAGGATTTCCTCCAGGAGGACGAGCCGCTGCTGGCCGCGCGCCGGGCGGCCGCCGAGGTAGGCGGGGCGACCCCGGTCGGGCCGGCGGTCGGCGCGGCGCTGCGCTTCATCGCGGCCGCTATCAACGCCCGGTCGGTGGTGGAGATCGGCACCGGCTGCGGCACATCGGGCATCTGGCTGCTCCGCGGGATGCGCGAGGGCGCCGTGCTGACCAGCGTGGACGCCGAGCCGGAGCACCAGCGGCTGGCCCGCAAGGCGTTCACCGAGGCAGGCTTCCCGGCCAACCGGTTCCGGCTGATCAGCGGCAAGGCGCTCGACGTGCTGCCCCGGCTTACCGACGGCGGCTACGACCTGGTGTTCTGCGACGCGGACAAGCAGGAGTACCTGGATTACCTGGCTGCGGCGCTGCGCCTGCTGCGCCCGGGCGGCGTGCTGGCCTTCGACAATGCGCTGTACGGCGGCCGGGTGGCCGACCCAGGCCAGGCTGATACGGGCACGCTGACCATCCGGGACCTGGCTGAGCAGGTCAGGCAGGATGAGCGCCTGGTGCCGGTGCTGCTGCCGGTGGGCGACGGGCTGCTAACCGCGGTCAAGCGGTAGCGGGCGCGCCGGCCGCCAGCCAGTGCAGCAGCAACCGGGTGCCGAACCCGGTCGCGCCCTTGGTGTTCTCGCCGTCGTCGGCGGTGGCCCGGGCGGCCCCGGCGATGTCCAGGTGGGCCCAGGGCCGGCCGCCGGTGAACTCGCGCAGGAACAGCGCCGCGTCGATCGACCCAGCCCGGCTGGTCCCGCCGGCCATGTTGGCCAGGTCGGCGACGGGTGAATCGAGCCCGGCCCGGTAGTCCTCGGCCAGCGGCATCCGCCACAGCCGGTCACCGCTGGCCGTCCCGGCGGCCAGCAACGCCCCGGCCAGGTCGTCGTCGGTGGCATACAGCGCGCCCAGCACCGAGCCCAGCGCCACCCGCGCGGCCCCGGTCAGCGTGGCCAGATCGACCATGATGTCCGGGTCCAGTTCGGCGTCCGCGTAAGCCAGCGCGTCGGCCAGCACCAGCCGGCCCTCGGCGTCGGTGTTGAGCACCTCCACGGTCCGCCCGCCGTAGTGCCGGATCACATCCCCGACCCGCAGCGCGGTGCCGGACGGCATGTTCTCCGCCGCGGCGACCAGCCCGGTGACCCGGACCGGGACACCCAGCCGGGCCAGCGCCGACATGGTGGCGATCACCGCGGCCCCGCCGGCCATGTCGGTTTTCATCAGTTTCATGCTGTCGTTGGGCTTCAGCGACAGGCCGCCGCTGTCGAACGTGATGCCCTTGCCGATCAGCACCACGTGCCGCTGCGGGTCGGCCGGCTGGTAGCTCAGCTCGATCAGCCGGGGTGGCTGAGCCGAGCCGGCGCCTACCCCGAGCAGCCCGCCGAACTGGTCCCGGGTCAGGTCGGTTTCGGTCCACACCCGGCAGGACAGGCCGCCGGTGGCCGCGATCCGGGCCGCCTCACCGGCCAGCCAGGCCGGCGACTTGGTCATCGACGGGGTGTTCGCGAGATCGCGGGCCAGCGCCACCGCTTCGGCCACGATGGTGGCCCGCCCGGCCAGGGCGGCCGGATCCTGGCGGCCGGCCAGCAGCAGCTGGACCTCGGCCGGCTCGGCCTGGCCGGCCGGCCCGGCGCCGGATTTCAGCGTGTACCGGTACGAGCCGAGCAGCAGCCCGGTCACGAACGCCTGCACGGACTGGTCCGGCTCGGTCAGCACCGCGGTGCACGCGGTAATCCGGCCGGCTGGCAGCCGCCGGGCCAGCGCCGCCCCGGCCCGGCGCAGCGCGCCGGGCGCGGCATCGCCGATGCCCACGAACATGACCGTGCACGGGCGCCCGGCCAGCTTGATGACGGTCTGGGTGATTTCGCCAGCCCGTCCGGTCAGCTCGCCGCAGGCGATGACGTCGGCGGCCGGGACCGGAAGATAGCTGTCCAGCTCGGCGGCGCCAGCGCCGGGAACTGGGTCCGACCCAGGCTCGTCCGGGCTGCGCACCGGTATCGCGATAACGGCGGGCCCGGCCTCGCTGGCCGTGCGGAGGAAGCTGCCCAGGGGTTGCTGATCAGCCGCCGGAACAGCGGCGACCCTGGCCGTGACCGGCAAGGCTCAGCCGGTGACGGATTTGAGCGCGTCCGAAAGCCGGGCCGCCTCATCCGCGGACAGTTCGACCACCAGCCGCCCGCCACCCTCAAGCGGTACGCGCATTACGATGCCGCGGCCCTCTTTGGTGACCTCGAGCGGACCATCGCCCGTCCGCGGCTTCATCGCCGCCATTCCGCATCCCCTTCCTGCCCGGGGCCGCATGAGACCTCGCTGAGGCCTGCCGCGCCGGGATCCCGGCACCTGCGGCGGGTCCGGCCACCCACAGCCGAATGATCAGTACCTCTATTATCCAGAGTTCCGGCCTACAGTGGTAACGATCAGCACTCCCTTCCGCCCCCTGCCGTCGGTAACTAGGGTCTCATCAGCACCTCGTGCATCTTCGGTCACGGGTGGTTAGGTTTACCTGCACCTAAAGGAGAGTCCAGTGGCGGACGCGGAATCAGAGCCAGTGGCGGGCTCGGAATCAGACACCGTGCGCTGGGACCTTACCGAGGCGGTCGCCACCATCATGCTGAACCGGCCGCGGGCGCACAATGCGCTCACCGCGGAGATGAAGACCGCCCTGCTGGCCGCGCTGCGCCAGGCGGCAGCCAGCCCGGAGGCCCGGGCAGTGCTGATCACCGGCGCCGGCCCGGCCTTCTGCGCGGGTCAGGACCTGCGGGAACACGCCGAGCTGCTGGCCACGGCGGGTCAGCCGGGCGGGTCGGCCATGGATACCGTCCGGCAGCACTACAACCCGATCGTGCTGGCCATCAGGTCCATGCCCAAGCCGGTCATCGCCGCCGTGAACGGGGTGGCCGCGGGCGCGGGCGCGTCCCTGGCGCTCGCCTGTGACCTGCGCATCGCGGCCCGCAGTGCCAGCTTCCTGATGGCTTTCGCCCGGGTCGGGCTGGCCGCGGACACCGGTGCCTCGTGGACCTTGCAGCGGCTGGTCGGCGCGGGCCGGGCCGCCGAGCTGCTGCTCCTGGCCGAGCCGCTCGCGGCCGGCCGGGCCCTGGAGCTGGGCCTGGTCAGCCAGGTGGTGGACGATGCGGACCTGCCCGGGACGGCGAGTGCGCTGGCCGCCCGGCTGGCCATGGGCCCGACCGCCGCGTACGCGGGCATCAAGGCCGAACTCGACTACGCGGCCGGGCACGACCTGGCCGCGGCGCTGGAGCAGGAAGCCGAGGTCCAGGCCGCGCTGGGCCGCACCGCCGACCACCAGGCGGCCACGGCCGCGTTCGCGCAGAAGCAGCGGCCCACGTTCCAGGGCCGTTAGCCCGCGTCCGCGCCGTTAGGCCGCGTCCGCGCTGGCCAGTTCCTCGTGCGCGCAGACGATCTGCTCGGCCGCGTCGACCAGATCGGAGAACTCCCGCCACTCCCGGCCGCCGGAGCGGCTGGTCCAGGACACCACCCGGCTGCGCACCCATACCGTCAGGCCACGCCGGATGGACAGCACCGACATACCCGACGCGGGCGCGTCGGCCCGGACGATGTGCCGCAGGCCCCGTTCGGCCAGCATCCGCTCCAGCATGGCGGCGGCCTGGAGCGAGCCGGGCAGGGCCGTGCGGAACCGGTCCAGGGCGGTACCCGCGGGCACCGGCTGGGCGAACCAGACCGCCTTCCCGGAGACCTTCCTGGTGCCGAGCCGGGCCCGGGTCAGATGATGGCCCCAGCGGCCCTGCGACAGCGCGTGGACCACGCACAGGCCGCGGCCGCTCTCCTCGTCTTCGGCCGGCCCGGCCACGGGCCGCGGGTCCGGTGGCTGGCCGTTCTTCCAGCCAGGCAGCGCGTCGAACACCTTGCAGACGAGTTCTTGCTGGCCAGCGGCCCGGCGCAGGTACAGCCAGACTTCCGGGGCACCGGCCACCGGGCAGCCCAGCACGCCGTCGAACTGGACCGCGGCCTGCGCGTGCATGCTGTTCGCAGCGAGTTCGCTGGCCATCGTCACGCCGTCGTAGATCACCTCATCCGGCAGCCCGATGCCCGTCGCGGCCGCCCGGAACAACTGCCGGGCGGTGGCCGCACAACTGGCGTCCATCGGGAGCGGCGAGGCAGAACATCCCCCCGCGGACACGGTCACGGCCGGGGGATGTACCGCGTCGGAGGGGTGCGGTGCATCGGCCGCAAGTGACCCTAACATGATTTTTCAGCCTTCCCGGGGCCGCAATCTGTGAAACACAGATTATGAGTCATGACCCGGCAGCGCAACGACATCCGGGACGGAAGTGCGGGCTTGAAGCACTCTTTACTTTGTTCTGTCCGGACAGAACCGTCCCGAAAGGGGACATTACGTAAAGTATTAGTGCTGTGGCTAACCGGTAACACAAGGGGTATAGCCTGGGTGTTTCCGCCCAGCCGACCGCGCAGTACAGTCGTGGCGCGGCGGCTGCCCGGCAGCCGCCGGGCCTCGAGACAGGTCCTGATAGAAGAATCCCCCGGGTGGCGGCCCGGGGGATTCTTCTGGTTTGGTACCTGGGTGGCTCAGCCGTGGCCGTCGAGATCGAAGCGGCCCGCCTTGGTCTCAGCCAGGAACCGGGCGAACGCCGCCCGGCTGACCACGTGCGCGCCGGCCGCGGGACGGGTGCTGTCCCGGACGGCGATGATGCCGGGCAGGTTGGCCGCGATCTCCACGCAGCCACCGTTGGATGTGCTACTCAGGCGCGCCTTGCGCCACTCGGCTCGAGACAGATCGATCATGATTACTCCAGTTGTTGCGCGAGGTGTTCTAGGTAGACCGCAGTGTCACCGGGCTCCTGGGCCGAATCGCGGATCCGGCCGAATGCCTGCACGTACAAGTTCACCTCTTCTGGCCTGCTCACCTCCTGGATGGCTGTGTCGGTTTCGGTGAAGACAACGCTCGGCTCGTCGCCGGGCAGGTCAAAGATGTTGATCGAGGAAGATACGCCCGGGCTGGGGCCGTCCGCGAACCGCTGGATACGCAGCTCCACGTTGGGGCGCCGGCTCATCTCGATGAGATGCTCGATCTGCTCCCGCCGCTCGGCCCGGGTACCCCAGTGGTACATCAGGGATGCCTCGGTGATCACGGCCACCAGGCGGGGCGCCGTTCCGTTGCTCCGGTCCAGGATCTCCTGGCGGCGCTGCCGGGTCTCCATCGCCTTCCGCCGCCAGGCGGGCGGCCGGGGACCGGCCCGCATGAACGCCTCCGCGTAGTCCTGGGTCTGCAGCAAGCCGGGCACGACCAGCGGCATGCAGACCTGGATCCGCTCCGCGTCGTTCTCGAAACCAGGGAACTCGTTCTCGAAGATGTCGGTGTAGTCCCGCCACCACGGCCGGGCGCGGGACTTGATGGCCAGCTCCTCGAGTTCTTCCGCGGTGGCGCTGTCCACACCGTAGATGCGCAGCAGATCCCGGATGTCGCTCATCTCGGGCCGCTTCCACTGGTTGGCCTCGAACCGGCCCACCTTGCCACGGCCCCAGTTGAGGATGTCGCAGACGTGGTTAGCGGTGTGCCCGCTGTTCAGCCGGAGTTCGGCGAGACGGCGGGACAGCCGACGCTTGGCCACGGTCGCCCCGTAGGCATCGTCAGTCATCCGGCCTCTCCTCCTTGACAACGCGCTGGAATAAGCATAGCGCTACCTAACTTGTGAATCACAGATCCTCGGCCACTTTCTGGGACTCTCAAAGGTTGTGTTCAGGGTAAGCACAATCGAGAGCCCGGTGTGGCGTTCCTTGATCTGGAATGCACCGGTTGGCCCGGCGGCCGGTGGTGGCTAGCTCGCGCCCTCGTCGAACTCGCCACCGCGCACGCCATCGAGGAAGCACTCCCACTCGTGGCGGTCATAGACGAGGACCCGGCCCTCCGGGTCGCCAGCCACCCGCATCAGCACGTATTCGGTGCGCCCGGCGGCCGGCCGTGGGGCGGCCGCGGCGGCCAGGGCCCGGGCCGGCACGAAAGCGATCTCGATGGCCCCGTCCCGGTCCCCGGACCGCCGCCATTCCTGCGCGGCCAGGTCGACGCCGAGTTCAGCTACGGTCGGCTTCCTGGTCACTGCTGCATCCTCCCCTGGACGGCCGGGTGCCGCTGGCCATCCCAAATGTAGAGCATGATCACTCGTCACTGTCCGCAGTCACCGGATTCCCGGGACGGCGGCCTACCCCACACCACAGCCAGCGGGACCCGTCGGTGTCGGCCGCCGCCGGATCCTCGGCCCCCCACAGGCCCGCGTAGGTCAGCTCGGGCGGGCTGCCCTGGTAGGGCGGCACCAGGTCCAGGCCGGTGAAGAACCGGGCCACCTCAGCCCGGGACCGGAAATACATGTGCTCGGTGGCAGTGTCGAAGACGGCGCGGAAGCCCTGCACCGCCTGCTCAGACTTGTGATCGGCGCTGAGATGGGACAGCGACAGGTAACTGCCCGGGGCCAGCTCGCCGACGTACTGGGCGACCAGCCGGTATGGATCGGCGTCGTCGGCCACGAACATCAGCACCCCGGTCATCAGCAGCCCGGCCGGCTCGGTGAAGTCGATCAGCCGCCGCAGTTCCGGGTTGCCCAGGATGCCCTCGGGCTCGCGCAGATCGCCCAGGATGACGGTGGTCGAGCCGTTGCCGGCCAGCAACGGCTCGCTATGCAGCCGGACCAGCGGGTCGTTGTCCACGTACACCACCCGGGCCTCCGGCACCAGGCGCTGCACCACCTCATGCGTGTTGCCTACTGTAGGCAGCCCGGACCCGATGTCGACGAACTGGCGGACGCCCTGCTCGGCGATCCACCGGGCCGCCCGCTGGTGGAAGCCGCGATTGGACCACGCCGCGTCCCGTATCTCCGGGACAGCCTTGACGATCTGCTCGGCAGCGGCCCGGTCAGCCGGGAAATTGTTGTGGCCAGCTAAGAGGTAGTCGTAGATCCGGGCCGGCGCCGGGATGCCGCTATCCACGCCACCCGGACCGGGCTGAGCGTCGGTCATTTCTGTCGCCCTCCCCCACATCTGTCTGCCGAGCCTACTCTCCGAACACCCGGCCCACTCCGGTATGGCTCCGCCACGGGTCTGTCCGTCATTCCCGCTCCAGCTACGCTCCGTCTCTATTGTGACACGATCTGTGCAATTCACGAACGCCGATGCGCGGGCTGGCCGTACGCACCACGCCGGAAGCAGTCCCGCAAATGGTCATCTACCAGCCCGCAGGCCTGGAACGTGGCGTACACCGTGACCGGGCCGGTGAACGTGAAACCCCGGCTGCGCAGGTCCTTGGCCAGCGCGGTGGACGCCGGTGTCTTGGCCGGCAGGTCGGCCACGCTGACCGGGGCCACCGGCGCCGGATCCTCCGCGTAGCTCCACACCAGGGCAGCGAGCCCGCCCGGGATGGCCAGCGCGGCACTGGCGTTATGGATAATGGCCTGGATTTTGGCCCGGTTCCGGATGATCCCGGCGTCGGCTAGCAGGCGGTCCACGTCGGGCTGACCGAAGCCGGCCACCTGGGCCGGGTCGAAGCCGCGGAACGCGGCCCGGAAGTTCTCCCGCTTGCGCAGGATGGTCAGCCAGGACAGGCCGGCCTGGAAGCCCTCCAGGCACAGCCGCTCGAAGATGCCCTGGTCGGTGCGGACCGGCCGGCCCCATTCCGTGTCGTGGTAGCCGAGGTATTCCGGGCTGCTCATCGCCCACGGGCAGCGCAGCTGCCCATCCGGGCCCGGCTGCGCCACGCCGGGCCGGTCAGTCATCGCCGGCCGCGGCCGCCTCGTCGGAGGGCGCCGCCGGCGCCGGTGTCTCGTCCCCGGCCACGGCGCCCGCCTCGGCCGGGACCCTGGCCGTGGCCGGCCCGGGCTCGTCCGCCGTAGCCGGTTCCGGCTCAGCCCGGGCCGCGCTGGCGGGCAGGGCGCCACCCGCCCGGGACCGGAGTTCGGCGAGCTGCTGGCGCAGCACCGCGATTTCGACGTCGCGTTCGGTGACGATCTGTGCGACACGGCTGAGCGCCTCATCAGTCACCTGCGTGTTGTATCCCCACAGCGCCGACGGCGGCCGCACCATGGCCACGTCGGCGGCGGTAAGCAGGTCGCCCAGCGTGGGCGGGACATGGTCGCTGGGGAATTCCGCCATCTCACCGCCGTGGCCCATGGCCACGGCGACCACGCCGGCGAGGATCACGGCCCCGGCAAGCAGCAACAGAACGGGCACAGTATGCATCGTGCCACGTGCGGCGAGCGCACAGACCATCCCCGTGCGGAGAACCGCTGGCTCAGCTCACTCCCGGAGCCGGGTCGGCCCCGTTACGCTGCGCGTGCGCTTGCTGGATGATGCTGATCACCTCGGCCGGGTCATCCACCACGGCCAGCAGGTCCTCGTCCCCGGGCGAGATCTTGCCGCCGGCCAGCACGCTGTCCCGGATCCAGGACAGCAGCCCGGACCAGTACTCGGTGCCCACCAGCACGATGGGGAACTTCGTGATCTTGCCGGTCTCCACCAGGGTGAGCGCCTCGAACAGCTCGTCCAGGGTGCCGAACCCGCCCGGCAGCACCACGAACGCCTGCGAGTACTTGATGAACACGGTCTTGCGGACGAAGAAGTAGCGGAACTCCAGGCCGATCTCGACATAGTCGTTCAGGCCCATTTCCATGGGCAGCTCGATGCCCAGGCCGACCGAGACGCCGCCCGCGGTGGTGGCACCCTTGTTGGCCGCTTCCATGACCCCCGGGCCGCCGCCGGTGATCACCGCGTAGCCGGCCTCGGCCAGGCTCTTGCCGACCGCCTCGGCCTGGTCGTACTCCACGCTGCCCGGCTCGGCCCGGGCGCTGCCGAACACCGAAACGGCCGGGCCCAGCTCAGCGAGCAGCCCGAAGCCCTCGACGAACTCGGCCTGGATCCGCATGACCCGCCACGGGTCGGTATGGACCCAGTCACCGGGTCCACGCCGGTCGAGCAGCCGCTGGTCGGTAGTGGTCTTGGGGATGAAGTCACCGCGCAGCATGGCTGGACCCTGGCGGCGGACGCGGCGACGTGATTCTGCTGGCACTCTCCCGATCCTGCCACGCACACTGGGCTGCTCAGCGCAGGTGAGGGCGGGCTGGCCCGCGCCGCGACGCGACGACGTTCCCCGGCGGCTTGTCTCCGTAATCCGGCACGCACCGGTAACTTCGGCTTGTGCCAAGAAGCCGGCCCAGCCCGTCGCCACGGAAGCGTGGCCGCCGGGCGCTCACCGTGACCGCCGTGCTCGCCGTGCTCGCCGCCGGCGGGTACCTGGTGGTGCGTGCGTTCGCGCCCGAGATCGCCCCGGTGCTGACCGGCTCGGGCTGCGTGGCCAGCGGCGACCACCAGAGCATCCTGCTGGACACTGAGCAGGGGTCCATCGCGGCCACCATCGCCGGCGTGGCCCACCAGCAGGCCATGCCGCGGGTGGCGGTCACCATCGCGTACGCGGCCGCGATGCAGGAGTCCAAGCTGCACAACCTGAACTACGGCGACCGGGATTCGGTCGGCGTCTTCCAGCAGCGGCCCTCCCAGGGCTGGGGACCGCGCAAGGACCTGGAGGACCCGATCTACGCCAGCACCAGGTTCTTCCGCGCACTCAAGACCATCCCCGGTTACCGGAAGATGCCGGTGTCCGAGGCCGCCCAGGCGGTGCAGCACAGCGCGGACGGGGCGGCCTACACCCAGTACGCGAAGATGGCCGCGGCCATGACCCCGGCCTTCACCGGGCAGCGCGGGCACGCGGTCTACTGCTGGTCAGGTTCGGACAGCCAGGGGTCGGCCAATGTGAGCGGAATCACCAGCGGGCTCGGCACCACATTCGGCCCGGTGCTGTCCCGCGAGGCGATCGACCCGCGGGACAGCCGGGGCAGTGCCGACGGCCGCAACACCAAGCTGCAGGTCCGGATCGGAGGGCCGCGGCTGGGCTGGGAGGTGGCGACCTGGCTGGTTACCCACGCCAGCGCATACCACATCCACCAGATCCGCTTCGCGGGGTACCAGTGGCGCGCCGCCGCGAGCAGCAAGGGCTGGGTCCGCGCCGCGGACGCACCGCCCGCAGGCAGCCTGGAGCTGAGCTGATAGCCTGCGCCCGGCTGGGGAATCTCGCCGCCCAGGGTGCGCCGAGGCCCGCAAGACCGGGATACTTGCCAGCACCCGGGATACTGGGAGCCCCAGCCCCCCACCGGGACAGCGCGGGAAAGAGGAGTTCCGAACGTGACGTACATCATCGCGCAGCCCTGCGTCGATGTGCTCGACAAGTCGTGCATCGAGGAATGCCCCGTCGACTGCATCTACGAGGGCGAGCGCATGCTCTACATACACCCGGACGAGTGCGTGGACTGCGGCGCATGCGAGCCGGTGTGCCCGGTTGAAGCGATCTTCTACGAAGACGACGTGCCGGACCAGTGGAAGGACTACTACAAAGCGAACGTGGAGTTCTTCGAGGATCTCGGCTCGCCCGGCGGCGCCGCCAAGGTCGGCAAGATCAACAAGGATCACTCGCTGGTCGCCGCGCTGCCGCCGCAGGCTGAAGAGAGCTGACCCTGGCCGCGCGGCTGCCACGCTTCCCCTGGGACCTGCTGGCCCCGTACGGCGACAAGGCACGGGCCCATCCCGGCGGGATCGTGGACCTGTCGGTCGGCACACCCGTGGACCCGGTGCCGCGGGTAGTGACCGACGCGCTGCAGGCCGCGGCCAACGCCCCGGGCTATCCAGCCACCCACGGCACACCCCAGCTCCGCCAGGCCGCGGCCGGCTGGCTGGCCCGGCGGCACGGGGTGACCGTGCCGCCGGAGTCGGTGCTGCCGCTGATCGGCACCAAGGAGTTCATCGCCGGGCTGCCCACAGTGCTCGGCTGCGGCCCGGGTGACGTGGTGGTCTACCCGGAACTGGCCTACCCGACCTATGACGTGGGCGCCCGGCTGGCCGGGGCCCGGGGCGTCGCGGCGGACGGCCTGACCACGCTCGGCCCGGAACGGGTCCGGCTGGCCTGGGTCAACTCCCCGGCCAACCCGACCGGGCGGGTGCTGCCGCCCGCGCACCTGGCCAAGATGGTGAGCTGGGCCCGGGAGCGCGGCGCCGTGCTCGCGTCCGACGAGTGCTACCTCGGCCTGGGCTGGGCCACCGAGCCGGTCTCGATCCTGCATCCGGACGTGTCCGGGTCCACCGCCGAGGGTGTGCTGGCCGTGCACTCGCTGTCCAAGCGGTCGAACCTGGCCGGTTACCGGGCCGGCTTCGTCACCGGCGACCCGGCCCTGATCACCAGGCTGCTGGAGATCCGCAGGCACGCCGGGATGATGATGCCGGCCCCGGTGCAGGCCGCGATGGCCGCCGCGCTGGACGACGACGAGCACGCCGACCAGCAGCGCGCGGTATACGCAGCGCGGCGCGGCCGGCTGCTGGCCGCGTTCCAGGCGGCTGGCTGGGAGATCAGCCACTCCGAGGCCGGGCTGTATCTGTGGGCGTCCCGGCCCGGGCACGATGGCTGGGGCTCCGTCGAGCTGCTGGCCAGCGTGGGCATCCTGGTCGCCCCGGGCGAGTTCTACGGCCCGGCCGGCCGCCAGCACGTCCGGATCGCGCTCACCGCCACCGACGAGCGCATCGATGCCGCCGTGCGGCGGTTGGCGGAACTGTCGTAGCCGTCCGGGATCGTTGCCTCCAGGCAGAAAGGAGGGGACCATGACAGTCGTGACCACTCCCGGCGATGTCGCACACCCCTTCACGGTCAGCGACCTGGAGGAGATGCCGGATGACGGTCGCCGGTACGAACTTATCGACGGGGAACTCCTGGTGAGCCCGGCACCTGGCTGGGCGCACCAGGAGGCGACTCTTACCCTGGGCCTGCTGCTGCGTCAGGCTTGCCCGGCCAGCATGCGGGTGCTCGTCGCTCCATTCGCGGTGCGCCCAGATAAATACAACGAAGTGCAGCCTGACGTCCTGGTGGCACGATTCGGTGACCTTACTGAAGACGATCTGCCGCGCGCACCAGTGCTGGCCGTCGAGGTGATCTCGCCGACCAGCCGCCTGCGCGATGCCAGTCTGAAGAAGGCCGTCTATGCCCGGCTGGGCACGCCCTCCTACTGGCTGGTCGACCCGAACCCGGGCCAGCCATCGCTGACCGTGTTCGAGCTGGCCGGTGGCGACTACAAGCAGATCGCGCACGTGACCGGTGGGCAGGCCTGGACCGTTACCCGGCCATTCCCGGTCCAGGTGACCCCGGCCGATCTAGTTCGCGGGCTGCGGCCCTGACCGCACCGCGCCCATAGGCTGGGGTCGTGCTGCGGCTCTATGACACCCGGACCCGGCAGGTGGAAGCGATCGAGCCAGCCCGCCGGGGCAGCCTGCGCATCTACACCTGCGGGCCGACCGTGTACCGTTCCGCGCACGTCGGCAACCTGCGCTCCTACCTGCTGGCTGACCTGATCCGGCGGGCCGCGGAACGCAGCCAGCTGCGCGTGATCAGCTGCCAGAACATCACCGACGTGGGGCATCTGGCCGACGGCACCGAGACCGGCCCGGATGGCGAGGACAAGGTCATCGCCCAGGCACGGGCCGAGGGCCGCGGCCCGCTGGACCTGGCCCGGCACTACGAGGCGGCGTTCCAGGCGGACTGCGCGGCGCTGAACATCCGCCCGGCCGACACCACCCCACGGGCCAGTGAGTCCATCGAGCTGATGATCGAGCTGATCAGCACGCTGCTGGCGGCCGGCCACGCGTACCCGACCCCGGCCGGCTCGGTGTACTTCGACGCCCGCTCCTTTCCTGGCTACGGGGAGCTGTCCGGGAACCGGCTGGCTGACCTGCGCCCCGGGCACCGGACCGAGGCCCGGGGCGGCCAGCCGGGCGTGGACCCGGACAAGCGCTTCCACGCGGACTGGGCGCTGTGGAAAGCCGCGCCGGCCAGCCGGGAGCTGACCTGGGCGGCACCGTGGGGCACCGGGTTCCCGGGCTGGCACACCGAGTGCTCCGCGATGTCCCTGCACCACCTGGGCGACACCATCGACGTGCACACCGGCGGGATCGACCTGCGCTTCCCGCACCACGAGGATGAGCGGGCCCAGTCGGACACCGTCACCGGGCACGAGGTGGTCCGGCACTGGGTACACGGCGAGCACCTGCTGTTCGAGGGCCGGAAGATGGCCAAGTCCACCGGGAACGTGGTGCTGCTCGGCGACCTGGCCGGGCGCGGGCTCGACCCGCTGGCGCTGCGGCTGGCCTACACCGAGCACCGGTACCGGCAGCAGATGAACCTGACCTGGAGCACGCTGGAAGCGGCCGACGCGACCGTGCGCCGCTGGCGGCAGCGGGTGGCCGAGTGGGCCAACTCGCCCAGCAAGCCGATGTGCGCGCAGTACGTGGCTGACTTCCTGGCGGCGTTCGATGACGACCTGAACACGCCGGCCGCGCTGCGCGTGCTGCGGGCGCTGGAGAAAGACAGCGAGATCCCGCCGGGCGCCAAGTTCGAGACGTTCGCCTACGCCGACCAGCTGCTCGGCCTGGATCTGGCCCGGGATATCGGCCGCGCGCCGGTGCCGCCACCGCTGCCGGCCGGGGCGGCCGAGCTGCTCCAGGCCCGGGCGGCGGCCCGCGAGGCGGCCGACTGGCCCGCCGCGGACCGGCTCCGCGACGAGCTGGCCGCGCTGGGCGTCGTGGTCCAGGACACCGCCGAGGGCCAGACCTGGGCCGTCAGCCCGCCCTGACCGGCGGCGCGCCACTGGCGGGCCGGCACGCTGGCGCGCCGGCACGCTGTCGCACCGGGGCACCGGGGCGCGCAACGTTTTGCCGTCCCAACCAGATTTTCGCAACGAATCGACGGCTAGACGCAGCTCACGCGCATTTCTCCTCCCGGATCCAGCTCATACGCTGGATTAGCTGATCATCTGC
>DATCUG010000106.1:0-5765 GCA_036567525.1 Streptosporangiaceae bacterium
GCAGGCGCCACCCACCGGGTGGTCAGGGCGAGCCAGCGATCCCGATTGCCGGGGAACCGCGGCCGGGACCCCAGCCCGGACGCGGCGGCTTGCCGCCGCTCGGCGCGGAGCGGCGATCGGGGGGTTCCGGGGGGTCGCCCCGCCGGGCTAACACGGGACAGCACATCGACCGCGGCCAGGAACACGACCGGCATCACGGCCGCGTTGTAGTGGAACCCGTCGCCCCAGTACATGTTGTTGGTCGACACGAAGCGCAGCAGCAGGCTAGGCACGGCGACCAGGCCAAGCGGGGAGCCGAGCGCGAGGAACCCAACCGGCAGCAGGATGAGCAGCGTGGTGCGCAGCTTGGCCAGCCCGGACGCGCCGAACTGGCTGAACACCGTGCCCAGACCGGGATGCCCGCCCGGGCTGAGCACCCCGCCGTCGGGCCAGTACGGGTAGCCGTGCCCCGCGTTGAAGTGCGGGATGATCACGATGATGGCCAGCGCCGACCAGAAGATGCCCCAGCCGACCAGGAGCAGCCCGCCCCAGAACGCCACGCCGCGGTCGGTGTCCGGCCCGGCCCGGCGGCTGGCGCTGCTGAGCATCAGCACGACGCCGAGCGCGGCCACCGTGAAGCCCTGATCCTCCTTGACGAAGACCAGCGGCAGCGCCCACAGCACGGCGGCCCGGGTCCGGCCGCGCAGCAGCGCGGACAGCGAGCAGGCCAGCAGCGGTACCGCGAACGCGATCTCGTGGAAGTCGAAGTCGATCATCTGCGCCAGGCCCCAGGACAGGCCGTAGGCGGCGCCGATCATCCGCCCGGCCCCGGTGCCCAGCCGGGCCGCGGCCGCCTGGCTCACCGGGATGACCGAGACCGCGGTCAGGAACGCCTGCACCACCAGCAGGGTGACCGCGCTGGGGAAGATCAGGAACAGCGGCGCGATCAGCCCGACGATCGGCTGGAAGTGGTCACCGAACAGGTTGAAGCCCGTGCCGTGGATGTTCACCACCGGCGCGTGCAGGTGCGCGAGCTGCTTGACGTACTCGGTAAAGATGCCCAGATCCCAGGACCCGGGGTCGAGGCGCAGGTAGCGGGACACCGAGATGATCGTGTAGCCGGCGAACACGGCCAGCGCGATCAGCCACGGCACCCAGTCCGGAGCGCTCGTCCCGGCTGACCGCACGGCGGCGGCCGCGGGCACCGGCACCCCCGTTTGCTGCCCGTCGGCGCTGTGTCCCCCCGCACCGGGCGCAGGCTCAGGTTGACTGCCGCTGGTCCTGATCATCCCTGGCTGGCTGGCTCCCCTCCGGCTCCCGCCCTGCGGCCTGCTCGCAGCCTAACCTGCCCGCCCGGTGCCGGATGAAAGCTTCATACCGCCCTGAGCAGATGTTCAGGTAAGCAGCAGGCGGCCGATCCGGCGGCCGGCCACCAGCAGCCCGGCTAGGCCGAGCACGGCCAGGTACAGCACGTGCCAGAGCAGGCCCGGGCTGACCAGGCCCAGGGTGAGGCCGCGGAGCAGGTCCACGCTCTGGTACAGCGGGGTGATCTCCACCACGTACTGGATGCCCCGCGGGTACACGCTGAGCGGGTAGAACGTGGTGGAGAACAGGAACATCGGCAGCGTGGCCAGCTGGACGAACTCGAAGTCCTGCCAGCTCCGCATGTACGTGGTGCAGGCCATGCCGGCCGCGGCGAACGCGAACCCGGTGAGCACCGCGGCGGGCAGCGCGGCCAGCGCCCACCACGACTCGACCAGGCCCAGGGCCGCCATCACGATCAGGAACGCGAACGCGTACAGCACGCCGCGCAGCAGCGCCCAGGTGATCTCGCCCAGCGCCACGTCGCCGGACCGCATCGGGGTGGCCAGCGCCGCGTCGTAGAGCTTCTCGTACTTGAGCCGGAAGAACACGTTGAACGTGGAGTCGAACAGCGCCCCGTTCATCGACGCGCTGGCCAGCAGCGCGGGCGCGACGAACTCGGCGTAGCCGACCGCCTGCCCGCCGGGCAGGTGAATCTGGCCGACCAGCTGGCCCAGGCCGACGCCGATGGACAGCAGGTAGAACAGCGGCTCCACCACTCCGGACACGAACACCAGCCAGGTGTGCCGGTAGACCAGGGCGTGCCGCTCGGCCAGGTACAGGCTGCCCCGGCCGCCCAGCGTGCCCCAGGCGCGCAGCGGCACGACGCGCAGCGGGAGCCGGCGCAGCGCGGACGGCACGCTAGACATACAGCCGCCTCCGGTAGGTCCGGTTCCCGGCCCAGATCCCGGCGGCCAGCACCACGGCCAGGTAGGCGACGTGCAGCAGCGCCCCGGGCAGCGTGGCCGTGCCCAGGCACAGCGCCCGGCACAGCGCCACCCCGTGCCACAGCGGGGTGACGTAGGCGACCGGCCGGATCCACACCGGCAGCTGGGTGACCGGGAAGAACGTGCCGGAGAACAGGAACAGCGGGATCATCCCGAACCGGTACACCACGGCCAGCGAGGTGTCCCGGCTGCGGGTCACCGTCCACGCCTCGACCGGCGCGGCGAAGGCCAGCCCGGTGAGCACCGCCACCGGCAGCGCCGCGATGGCCAGCGGTGAGGTGAGCGCGCCGAACGCCGCCGCCACGGCCAGGAACACGCCGCTGGCCATGGTCAGCTTGAGCGCGACGAACATCAGGTGGCCGTGCATCAGGTCGGCCGGCCGCAGCGGCGCGGCCACCGCGGCCTGGTAGGTCTTGTTCCACTTGACCGAGCCGTACACCGGGTAGGTGGACTCCCCGACGGCGTTGCCCATCGCCTGGGCCGCGAGCAGCCCGGGCGCCAGGAATATCAGGTAGCTGACCCCGCCCAGGTGGGCGGTGCCGTGCTTGTTCACCAGCGTGCCCAGGCCGAGGCCCATCGCGCCCAGGTACAGCAGCGGGCTCAGCAGCGTGGACACGACCGAGCCGCGCCAGGTCCGCCGGTAGTCGGTCAGCCAGAAGCGGAGCTGGCGGACGGCGAACGGCCAGGCCGCGGGCGGGGCCGGCCGGCCCGGCGGCGCGGCCGTGGTGACCGCGGGGGGCGGTGCGGTCATCAGTCCTCCAGCCGGCGGCCGGTCAGCCGCAGGAACACGTCTTCCAGCGTGCTGCGCCGGACCAGCGAGGTGAGCGGTTCCAGGCCGAGGCTGCGCACCGCGCCGAGCGCGGCATCCCCGTCCGCGACATATAGCAGCACCCGGTCGGCCAGCACCTCGCGGCGCTGGGCCGGGACGCTGGCCAGCTTCTCGGCCGCGATCTCGTGCACCGCCGGGTCGAAGCGCAGCTCCAGCACCTCGGGGGTGGAGTACCGGTCGATCAGCTCACGGGGCGAGCCCTCGGCGGCGATCCGGCCCCGGTCCATCACCACCAGGCGGTCGCACAACTGCTCCGCTTCGTCCATGTAGTGCGTGGTCAGCACGAGCGTCACGCCCTGCTGCCTGAGCCGGAACAGCCGGTCCCAGACCACGTGCCTGGCCTGCGGGTCCAGGCCGGTGGTCGGCTCGTCGAGCAGCAGCACGTCCGGGTCGTTGATCAGCGACCGGGCGATGGTGAGCCGCCGTTTCAGCCCGCCGGACAGCGGCTCCACCCGGTCACCGGCCCGGTCGGCGAGCTGCACGAAGTCCAGCAGCCGGGCCGACCGCTCCCGGATCACCGCCCGGGACAGCCCGAAGTACCGGCCGTAGACGAGCAGGTTCTCCCGGACGGTGAGCTCCACGTCCAGGGTGTCCTCCTGCGGCACCACGCCGAGCCGGGCCCGGATGGCCGGCCCGTCAGCCACCGGATCGAGACCGAAGATGGACAGCTCACCGGAGGTCGGCGGGGAGACGCACCCGATCATCCGCATGGTGGACGATTTGCCCGCTCCATTCGGCCCGAGGAATCCGAACGCCGCCCCGCGGTGCAGCTCGAAGTCGATAGCATCCACTGCGGTGAAATTTCCGAACCGCTTGGTCAGCCGGTGGGCGCGGATGAGCGTGTTATCGGCAGACACCCCAGCGACACTACCGGCGGGGCCGGACAATACCGAACGAGTATTTTCCCAGGCCTTGACCCGGGAATCTGGGGTCAGTGGCCACATGCACCCGGGGCTGCCGGTACTGTCGCAGACAGCACATGGTGAGCCCCCGACAGGACCTGTGAGAGGAAGACGGCCCGGTGGGATTTGCTCGCAGCCTGTATGAGCGGTTCAGACTCCTGATTCACGAGGCTGCCAAGTTCGGCGTGGTTGGCGCGTTCGGTTTTGTGGTCAGCCTCGGCGGCGCTGACGTGCTGCACTTCGACCTTAACTTCGGCAAGTACAAGGCCGTTGTGGTCGCGACCGTGCTGGCCACCATCGTCACGTTCTGCGGCAACCGGTGGTGGGCGTTCCGGCACCGGGAGCGCTCCGGGATGGGCCGGGAGACCGTCCTCTTCTTCGTCTTCAACGGGATCGGCCTGCTCATCCAGCTGGCCTGCGTGGCCATCGTGGTGGACGGCTTCAACGTGCAGGGCAGCAAGATCTGGTACAACCTGGCCAACCTGACCGGCATCGGGCTGGGCACGCTGTTCCGGTTCTGGTCCTACCGCAAGTGGGTGTGGAAGGCCGGCGCCGGCCCCGAGGCAGCCGGGTTCTCGGCTGATACTGAGCTGCCCAGCCCCGGTGACTACCCCGGCCCGCAAGGGGTCAACGGGAACGGTGGGCGGCACGCCAGCCCGCTCCCCCGCCGCGACACCCAGGACATGTCCAGGCCACGGGCCAGCCGGTAGCGTTCGGCTAAAGGATTTGGGGTTTAGGCCGTGCAGTTGCGGCCGGTGCCGCCGACCAGATACAGCCCCTTCTCATAGGCCAGCCTGGACTGCTCGGCGGTGATCTTCCCGGTGGCCACCAGCCGCCCGAGCACGTGCGCTTCCCTGGCCCGGGCCAGTGCGTAGTGCGCGATCGGGTCATCCGCGGACGGGCCCTGCACCAGGCCGGCCAGCGTGGCCGCCTCGGGCAGCGTGAGACCGGCCGGCGCGGTGCCGAAATAGCCGCAGCTGGCCGCGGCCAGGCCGTAGTAACCGTGCCCGAAGTAGGCCACATCGGCATACATCTGCAGGATCTGTGCCTTGCTGTAGCTGAAGTCCAGCTTGATGCCGAGTATCACCTGCTCCACCTCGGTGACCACCCCGCTGCGGCCGGGGGTGTAGAGCATCTTGGCCAGCTGCTGGTAGAGCGTGGCCCCGCCCTGCGCGGCGCCGTGCCCGGTGATGGTGGCGGCGGTCACCCGGGCCACCGCGTACAGGTCGATGCCGGGCTCGGAGTAGAACCGGTGGTCCTCGGTAGCCACCAGCGCCTCGGCGAAGAGCCGGGAGACCGGCGGGCCCGGGTAGGCGGCCCGGTGCGCGCGGTCGAAGGCGCGGGCCAGCGCGGGGGCGTTGCCCACCGACGGGGTCACCAGGTAGAGCCCGGCGAAGACGACGCCGCCGAGCACGGCCAGGCCGATCAGGAGGGTCATCAGCCGGCGCAGCAGTCGGCGGATGGGGCCCCGGCGGCGCCGGCGCGGCTGGCCAAAGCCCCCGTCGGGCGGGCCGTAGCCGTGGCCACCCGGATCCTGATCCAGGTATGGGCCGGTGTTCTGGTACGGGTCGCCGAACGCGAGACCATAGGGCAGCGGCGCCGTCGGCGGGTCATACTCCAGCCGGGCCGCGGCCGGGTTGTCATCCCAGGCCGGTCCCCGTCCAGTCATCCGCGTCGCCCGTCTGTCGAAGGCCCCATCTCGGACATGCCGGCTCTACCCTTTAGATCAACGAAATACCACCGGCT
>DATCUG010000107.1:0-3391 GCA_036567525.1 Streptosporangiaceae bacterium
GACAACAGCGCGAACGACGTTCGAGCGTAGGAACTCGTTCCGGCCCGCTGCGTCCAGGGTCGCCCAGCGTTGCCGGAAGGTCTGGCCGGTGCTCACGGGCTCGACGCGGGCCTCCACCGGCTGGAGGGCATGAAGCCGGGCCAGTTCTTCCTGGGCGCGCCATAGCGTCTCCTGCTTGCCTGCGACGTTCTCCCCGGCGAGCGCCGCGAGCTGGATCTCCTTATACAGGTGAGTCATCTGCTCGACCGTCCGGTTGATGTCTTCCGAGAAGTCGCGGCCTGTGATCACCTTGTCCTCGGTTAGCTCGACGCCGCCCAAGAGCGCCAGCAGCTCATCCGAAATCGCGGTCTCCAGTTCGCTGGCGCTGACTCGGCGGGCCACGCATAGTCCGTCACGGCGGATGCTGTGCACGCATCCGTAGTAGGTGTACGTCTTGTCCCTGTACCGGGCCGACGTGCCGTACATAGGATCTCCGCAGTCGGCACAGAAGGCGATCTGCGTCAGCGTCCAGCTATTGACCCGGGCCGCTACCGGGTTGGCTGCGAGCCGGGCCTGCACGCGCTCCCAGACGGCCCGCGAGACCAGAGCGTCGGCACGGTAGACCACCACACCGTCCTCGTCCCGTACCGGGGTCCCGTCCGTCTTGACAGTGGCACCGAGCACGGCCAGGCTCGCCAAGATCTTGCGCACAGACGTTGTCTTCCAGATCGCGTCCTTTGGCGGCTTGCCGTTCCGTATGCGCGTCACGTTCCAGGGCGTCGGGATGCCCGACTCGTTCAACCAGCGGGTGAGCGATCCCAGCGACTCATACCGGGCGTACCGGTCGAACAGTTCGGCCGCGATTGGGCCGTAGACCGGATCTGGTTCATAGCCCCAGCCCTTGTCGAGCTGCACCGGCCGGTAGCCAAACGGGACCTGGCCGCCGCCGTACTTGCCGCTCTCCCGTAGCTTGTGCCACGCGTCACGGATCCGGGCCGCAATCGTCTCGCGCTCGAACTGTGCGAAGGTCGCGGTGATAGACGCGAACGCGCGCCCGGTCGGGGTGCTGAGGTCGAGCATCGGGTCGAGGCACACTAGGGTCTTGCCCCGGACTTCGAGCCAGGACGTGAGTGCCACGAAGTCGAACAGCGACCTGGTGAGCCGGTCGAGCCTCGCGACACAGATCGCGTCCCACATGTCGAGCCGGTCCTCCCGCAGCCAGGGACCGAGTCCTGGCCGGTCGAACGGGCTGACGGAGCCGCTGACATCGAGGTCATAATCTGCTTCGGTGGTCGGCGCCAGCTCGTGGTCTCCGAGCCGGGCGAACCTCTGGATCTTGTCGAACTGCCGCTCCGGGCTAGTGCTGGCGGCATCGAGCACCGACAGCCGAATGCACGGTAAGAGTCGCACGGGGCGACGATATCTGGGCCTTGTGACAATCCAACTAATGCGGGCCTTGGTTGTTGGCCAGGTCGAAGTCCGTGACGCCGAGGTCGAACGCGCGCCGCAGGATGGCCCGCTGGGTGTCGATGGGCCGGTCATCGCCGAAGTTCTGCCACAGCCCGGGGGAGATCTCAGGGAGCTCGATACCGACGCAACCGGGTCAGGCGCTGGCAGGATGTGATGGTTGCGTTCGGCAAACGATGCGCGAGCCAAAGAAGGAGTTCGTCGTATGTATGACGGGATCATGGCCGAGACGATCAGCCTGGCCGGCCATGGCGGTGACCAGATCGAGGCGTACCTGGCCCGCCCGCTTGGGCCCGGCCCGTTCGGCAGCGTGGTGGTCATCCACCACATGCCCGGGTACGACCCGCAGACCAAGGAGATCACCCGGACGTTCGCGGCCAATGGCTACACCGCCGTGTGCCCCAACCTGTACACCCGGGAGGCGCCCGGGGCCAGCCCGGACGACGCCGCGGCCACCGTGCGGGCGGCCGGCGGGGTGCCCGACGAGCGGCTGGTCGGGGACGTCGGCGGGGCCGCCGCGTTCCTCCGGGCCATGCCGAACTCCAACGGCAAGGTCGGGGTGATCGGCTACTGCTCGGGTGGCCGGCAGTCGTTCCTGGCCGCGTGCAGCCTGCCGCTGGACGCGGCGGTGGACTGCTACGGGGCGTTCATCGTGGGCACGCCACCGGAGGGCATGCCGCTCAAAGTCGGCCCGATCGTGCACCTGGCGCCCAGCCTGTCCTGCCCGCTGCTCGGGCTGTTCGGCGAGGAGGACCAGTACCCGTCCCCGGAGCAGGTGGCCGAGCTGGACAAGGCGCTCGAGGCGGCGGGCAAGCCGCACGAGTTCCACAGCTACCCCGGCGCCGGTCACGCGTTCTTCGCGGTGAACCGGCCGGCCTACCGGCCCGAGGCGGCCACCGACGGATGGCAGAAGATCTGGGACTTCTTCGGCCGCACCCTGGCGTCGAGCTGAACGGAGACCTGCTCATGTGCACGTACCTCACCGAGACCGTGGGGGTCAGTGGCAGCGGGAAGGGCGCCGCGGGGTGGTTCAAGCTCAGCGAGGCCACGGTCTACTTCGACCACCCGGTGCACGCCAGCGCCGAGCACACGCTGAACATCGACTTCCGCGACCCGGCGCTGGGCCCATCGGGCCGGGTGGCGGTAGAACTGACCGCGGAGTCGGCCCGCGCCCTGGCCGAAGCGATCACCTCCACCCTCGCTTCCGCCCCACCGGGCCTCACCTGAGCCCGGAATCCGTTAGCGCGATGACTTGTGCCCCGCCGGTGGGGCACAAGTCACCGCGCTGAGGTGTTGCGGCTTGGCCTGGAATGTCGGTGGGGGGTGTGAGGATGGGCGGTGGCTGCGAGTGGGAGAGGCGAGTGGGATGAAGTTCCAGGTTGACCGGGATGAGTTGGCCGACGCGCTGGCCTGGGTGGCCCGGGCGCTGCCCAGCCGCCCGGTGGTCCCGGTGCTGTCCGGGCTGCGGCTGGAGGCGGCCGACGGCCTGACCCTGTCCTGCTTCGACTACGAGGTTTCAGCCACCACGCGGATCGAGGCCGAGGTGGCCGAGCCCGGCACGGTGATCGTGCCCGGCCGGCTGCTGGCCGAGATCACCCGCAGCCTGGCCGCGCTGGCCGTCGAGTTCAGCGCCGAGGCCGACGTGGTCCACCTGACCTGCGGCAGCGCGGAGTTCGAGCTGTTCACCCTGGCCGCCGACGAGTACCCGGCGCTGCCGGCGGCGCCGCCGCTGGCTGGCACGGTGGACGGCGGGCTGCTGGCCGCGGCCATCAGCCAGACCGGGCCGGCCGCCAGCCGGGACGACACGCTGCCCATGCTGACCGGGGTGTGCCTGGACATCGACGGGGACACGCTGACGCTGGCCGCCACCGACCGGTACCGGCTCGCGGTGCGGGCCGTGCCCTGGCACCCGGTCACGCCCGGCCTGCGCGCGGCCGCCCTGGTC
>DATCUG010000108.1:0-7062 GCA_036567525.1 Streptosporangiaceae bacterium
CCCGATCGCGCTGGAGGCGGCGGTCCGGCTGACCCGCCGCCCCGGCTGGCGGCAGGCCGTCATCCTCGGCGTGGTGCTGGGCGCGGCCGTGCTCACCGACCAGGAAATCGCCGTCCTGGTCCTCATCGCGGCCGGGCTGGCGCTCATCCCATGGCTGGCCGGGCGGCCAGGCACCGTGGGCAAACTGCGCACGGCCGGGCTGGCCGCCGCGGTGGCCCTGGCGCTGGCCAGCCCGCAACTGGCCGTGATCGTCCAGCAGGCCCGCGCCGGCGGCATGACCTCACCACCGGGCAGCCTGCAGGCGTCCTACCGGGGGTATGCCGGGTCGCTGCCGGACATGTTCGCGCCTTCACCGCGCATCGCCGCGTTCGGGCTGGGCCACGCCGGGTTCATTTTCCACGGGCCACTCAACGACGGCATCCCGACATTCGGGCTGCTGCTCAGCGTGCTCGCCGTGGTGGGGACGGCCGCGCGGTGGCGCAGGCCCAGTACGCGGCGGCTGGCGTTCGGCTGGATGGGCTGTGCAGCGCTGGCACTCGGCCCGGTGCTGCGGGTCGGGCCGCACCTGCTGATTCCAGTGCCGCACCTGGTGGGCAACTGGCGGGTGTCGGCGGTGCTGCCGTTCACCTGGTTCGCCCAGGTGCCCGGCCTGTCCGGGTTCCGCGAGCCGGACCGGTTGATGATGCTCGGCCTCCTGCCCGCCGCGCTGCTGGCCGGCGCGGCGGTGGAGTGGCTGCGGCAGCATGCCGCCCCGGCCCTGGTGGCCGTGCTCGCGTTCGGCGTGCTGGAGGCCGGCTGGTCCGGCAACCCGGGCATCGGCACCATGCCGACCGCGCTGCCCGCCGTGGATGCCAGGATCGCCGCCGACCACTCCGGCGCCATCGTGCTCGACGTGCCGTTCGGCATCCGCGGCGGGACGTATACCTACGGCGGCGGCTTCGCCCCGGACGCGCAGGTGCTGGCCACCGCGGACGGCCACCCGCGGGCCATCGGCTACATATCCCGGGTCCCGCTGCCCACGATCACCGGGATGCAGCGGCACCCGTTCTACGCCCGGCTGGTGGCCACCCAGCGGCGCCAGCCCAGCACCCCGGCCGAACTGGCCGCGGCCCGGGCCGACGCCCGCCGGATGGGCATCGGCTGGGTGCTGGTCTGGAGGTGGCCGGCCGGCCTCAGCCCGGCCCCCGCGGTGCTCAGCTACCTGCGGGCGACCGGCTTCCGGCCCGCCTACCGGGCGGACGGCGTACTCGTTTACCGGGCGGTGAGCCACCCCGGCCCGTAGTGCCGCCAGGCCAGCACGCTGCCGCGCTGCACCGTGGGCGGCCCGAACGTGCGGACCAGGTACCGGCCGAGCGCCGAGCCGCGGCTGGTCACCGCGACCAGCGCGGCCGGCCGCCAGTAGCCCAGGTCGGCCCGGAGCCGGGCCGCGGACGGCGGCCTGGCCCGCGTCTCGCCTTGCTGCAGCGCGTTCAGGTAGGCGGCGGTCGGCCGCCGCTGGGTGTGGCAGATGGCCGCCTGGCCGGACGGCTCCGGCGCGATGCCGTAACAGCCGACCAGCGCACCGGTCACGTTGCTGTCCGCCTGCCAGCGCATGTCCGCCGACGGCAGCAGTGGGATGATCACCACCCGTTCGTCCGGGCTGAGCTTCATCATGCGCAGCGCCAGTACGAATCCGCGGGGCAGCGCCCGTACCGGAGCCGTCGGCAGCGGAAGCGGGATGACCGGCACGATCGCCACCAGCAGTGCGGCGACCGCGATGCCGCGGGTCCACGCGGCCCGCTGGGCCGGGAGCCCGGTCCGCGCCCGCCAGGCCAGGTCAATCGCGAACGCGAGCAGCGCCGCGGCCGCGCCGTCGGCCAGCAGCGAGAACCGGTTGGCCAGCGCCTGGTCGAGCAGCGGCAGCCGGGCCAGGTAGTGCCAGGGCAGCAGCGCGGTCGGCCAGCTCAGCCCGTGACTGTGGATGGTCTTGCTGCCCAGGCTGAACAGCTCCAGGGCGGCGAACGTCACGGCCATCGCGCGCACCCGCAGGTCCGCCCAGAACGCCGCGGCCGCGATCACCAGCATGGCCAGCATCGGCCAGCCCAGATAGGCGAAGTACTCGACCATCTTGACCGGGTGGTTGTTCAGGTAGGTGACCGTGGCCGGGGACCGGAACAGGTATCCGGGCGGCGCGCTGACGAAGTTGCCAGGGACGTTGTGGTAGTGGCTGGAGGTCCACGGGCTGCCGTGCTCGGCCAGTGGCCCATGGAACTGCCGCCACAGCCCGTAGCCGGACAGCACCAGCATGACCCCGGCCGCGGTGGCCAGGCCGGCGGCGGCGCCGCGGATCCTGCCCGCTACCGCGCCCGGGCGGCTGGCCACCAGCACCACGGTCAGCACCGCGGCCGTCACCCCTAGCAGGGCGATGGTCTCCTCGGCGATGAACAGCTGGGCGGCCAGCAGCAGGCCGAGCCACGCGCCGGTGCGGACCGGCCGGCCGCGGCCGGTCAGGATGCAGGCCAGCGCGTCGATGATGAGCGGCAGCAGCAGCGCGAACTGCAGGTGGTAGTGCCCGACCGCGGCGATGCGCAGCGCGGGGGAGAAGCCGGCCAGCGCGCCGCCCAGCGCGGCCGCGGGCACGCTGGCCGCCCAGCGGCGGAGCACCAGGAAGGTGGCTGTCGCGGTGCCCGCGAAACCCAGCGTGAGCAGCACGGTGAGCGTGGCCTGCGGGCCGATCAGCAGGGTCACCGGGGCAAACAGCGTGGCGGGCAGCAGGAACGAGGTGTTCCACATCAGGTTCAGGCCCTCGGGCGCGTTCACCGCCGGGGTGACCAGCGCGGGCAGGTGGCCGTGCGCGACCGCGTTGGCCGCGTAGCGCATGAACCAGGCGAACAGGTCGATGTCCTGGGACACGCCGTTGGCTGGGACCACCTGCGCCTGGCTGGCCGGGTCGGCCCACAGGTGCCAGGTGAGGGCGAACGCGCCGAGCAGGTACAGCAGCGGCACCAGCCAGAATGCTGGGTGGCCGGGCAGCCGGAGGTTGCTGAGCCGGAGGTTGGCCAGCCGGTTGGTCAGCCGGAGGTTGGTCAGCCGCGGGCCGCGCGCCGCTGCTCTCGGCCGGCCGTCATCCGGATGCGGGTCAGCAGCCACACCGCGGCTACGCCGTCCTTCCAGGTGATCTTCTTCCCTTCCTCGCGGCTGCGGGCCCGGTAGGTGATCGGCACCTCGAACGGGCGGATCCGGCGGGCCAGCAGCTTGCCGGTGATCTCGGCTTCCATGCCGAAGCCGCGTGAGCTGATGTCCAGGCTCCGGTAAAGCTCCAGCGGCATCAGCTTGAAACAGGTTTCCAGATCCGCGATATATGCGTTGAACAGGACATTGGCAACGGTGGTCACACCCTTGTTGCCCATCACGTACCAGAATGAGTAAGCCGAGTGGCTGCCGAATGTCCGGTTTCCGTACACCACTTCGGCCTCACCACGCAGCACCGGCTTCAGCAGTTCCGGGATGTCCTCCGGCTGATACTCCATGTCCGCATCGAACGGCATGATGTAATCGCCGGTCGCGGCGTCCGCGCCGGTCCGGATGGCGGCGCCCTTTCCCTGGTTCACCGGGTGCCGGAGCAGGTTCAGCCGCTCGTCATCGTGGGCCAGGCTGTCCAGGATTTCGGCCGATCCGTCGGTGCTCGCGTCGTCCACTACGACCAGTTCAATGGGGCAGGGAAAGGACACGTCCAGCAATCGCTTGATCACGTTCTGGACCGTGTCCGCCTCGTTGTACACGGGCATCAGGATCGTTAGCTTCACCGCAGCGGCACCCCGTCCCTCGGTTTCGGCATTCGACCCTATCCGAGAAAAGACCGAAATAACTGTATCGGGTGGCAAGCCGTTGGAATAGCAAGACCAGGGCTTTACCTGCGCCAGCCGAGCACCCGGCCAGCGGCGAAACCGGGCCGGCCGAGCACCGCGCTCAGCAGGCGGCCCAGCCGTGAGGTCCGGCGGGTCACCGCGACCACGGCGGCGGGCCGCCATCGCGCCAGGTAGCCGCGGAACTGGGCCGACGACAGGCGCTGGCCATGCACGGGATCGAGCCACATCGCGTTGATTGACGTGGCCGCCGCCTTGGCCTGGCGGCCGCCGTACATCCGGCCCCGCCCGGTGTGGTCCGGGCCGATGAAATAACCGCCGCTCATCGAGCCCGGCTGGCCGGTCTCCGCGTACCAGCGCAGCGCCTGCGGCGCCTGCCCGGACGCGGTGGGCACCACCAGCACCGGGGCGTTCCGGGCTAGCTGCAGCCGGGCGAAGACGGTCTGCCAGCCGGCCGGGACCGGGGCGACCTGGGTGGTGTGTATGGGCAGCGGGATCAGCGGCAGCACGGCCAGCGCCGCGATCGCGGCCGGGACGGCCCGGCGCCACCGGCTGGCCGGCCCGGGCCGGCTGGTGGTGGCGCCGGCGCCGGCCAGCGCCCGGTCCAGGGCGAAGGCCAGGACGGCAGCGGCCATCCCGTCGGCCAGGATGGACAGCCGGTCCGGCAGCACCTGATCGAGGATCGGCAGGTGGGCCAGCCAGTGCCAGGGCAGCAGTTGCCGGGGCACGGTGACGCCGCGCACCACCTGGGTGCCGCCGAGCGAAAGCAGCTCCAGCACCGCGCACGTCACCGCCGGGATCCGGACCAGCCAGCTACGCCAGTACCTGACCGCCGCGACGAGCAGCACGATGAGCAGCGGCCAGCCGAGATAGGCCACGTATTCCGGCCGCTCCAGCGGATGGCTGGCGATGGCCACGGCGTCGGCGTGGGTGTGCAGCCACAGGTCACCACTCGGGGTCACGAACGCGGCGGCGCGGTTGCGGTACCGGTTCGGGGTCCACGGGCCACCGTGCTCGGCCAGCGGCCCGTGGAACTGCACCCACAGGCCATAACCGGCGATAAGCAACGTCACTCCGGCCGCCACGGCCAGGCCGGCCACGGTGCTGACGGCCCGGGCACGCACCTCACGGGGCGCCGACGCGGCCAGCACGGCCAGCATCACCAGGCCGGCCAGCGCGGTGTCCACCACGAGTTCCTCGCCGGTGAACAGCTGGGCCGCCACCAGCAGCCCGAGCCAGGCCCCGGACCGCAGCGGGTGGCCGCGGCCGGTGACGATCCGCAGCAGCGCATCGATCATCAGCGGTGGCAGCACGGCGAACTGCAGGTGGTAATGGCCGATGCTGCTGGCCAGCAAGGCCGGGGAGAATCCGTACACCGCGCCGCCGAGAGCGGCCGCGCCGATGCTCGCCCCCCAGCGGAGCAGCACCCAGAACAGGGCGGCGGCCGAGCCGGCGAATCCCAGGGTCAGCAGCACGGTCAGGCTGGTCTGCGGGCCGGCCAGCAGGGTGACCGGGGTCAGCAGCACGCCGGGCAGCAGCAGCGAGGTGTTCCACATCAGGTTGATGCCCTGCGGGGCATTCATCGCGGTGTTGACCAGCGACGGGAGGCTGCCGTGCGCGACCGAGACCGCCGCATACCGGATGAACCAGGCGAACAGGTTGACGTCCGTAATGTCACCGGTCTGCATCCGGGACGCCGGGTCGGCCCACAATCGCCAGGTCAGCGCGACCGCGGCCAGCAGGTAGCCGCCGAGGATCAGCCAGCAGGCACGGATGCGCAGGCCGGACCGTGGCTGGCCGGCCGGCCGCGCGGCTCCGACCGCCGAGGAGACCAGGCCCACGACACCTCCATTTGTTACGGAACCCGGCCAATCGCGTCATCATGGACCTTATGTGGTGGCCGCAATCGCAGCGCGCCATCCGGTAGGGTGACCACTTGCTCCACTCGTATCCGGGTTGAGTCCTATATCCGGTCTGCTGGGAGCAGCCGCGTCGTTTCCGGGTTGTGCACCGCGCTGGCTGATCACCGTATCCCTCAACGAACAAGCGAGGACGACGACATGGGTACCGAGCCGGTGACGGCACAGCACTTCCCGGTGGACGTGGTGATCATCGGTGGGTGTGGCCGGGTCGGGTTGCCGTTTGGTGTGGCGCTGGCGTCCCGGGGGCTGTCGGTGCGGCTGTATGACCTGAACGCGGCGGCGGTGGCGGTGGTGAACGAGGGCCGGATGCCGTTCGCTGAGGAGGGCGCGGCTGAGCCGCTGGCGGCGGCGGTCGCGGATGGGAGCCTGCAGGCGACGACGGACCCGGCGGTGGTGGGCACGGCTGAGGTGCTGATTGTGGTGGTCGGCACGCCGGTGGATGAGCATCTGAACCCGGACCTGGGCGCCGTTCCCGGCGCGCTGGGCCGGTGTGCGGAGTATCTGGTGGACGGGCAGTTGATCATTTTGCGGAGCACGGTGCATCCGACGGTGACGGCGCTGACGGAGCGGATGCTGGCCAAGCGGGGTTTGCGGGTGGATGTGGCGTTTTGCCCGGAGCGGATCGCCGAGGGGCACGCGATGACTGAGTTGTTTGATCTGCCGCAGATCGTGGGGGCGCGGACGGTGCGGGCGGGGGAGCGGGCGGAGAAGTTTTTCCGGACGTTGACGGGGGAGATCATCCGGCTGGAGCCTGAAGAGGCGGAGCTGGCGAAGCTGTTTACCAACACGTGGCGGTATATCAAATTCGCGACGGCGAATCAGTTCTGGATGATGTCCAACGATTATGGCCTGGATTTTGAGCGGATCCGGGCGGCGATCCGGCAGGATTACCCGCGGGCGGCGGATATGCCCGGCGCGGGGTTCGCGGCCGGGCCGTGCCTGCTGAAAGACACGATGCAGCTGGCCGCGTTCAACCAGAACAAGTTCGTGCTGGGCCATTCGGCCATGCTGATCAACGAGGGCCTGCCGCTGTATCTGGTGTCCCGGCTGGAGGAGCGGTTCGACCTGGGCTCGCTGACCGTGGGCGTGCTCGGCATGGCGTTCAAGGCCGGCAGCGATGACCCGCGGGAAAGCCTGTCCTACAAACTCCGCAAGATCCTGCTGATCAAGGCGAACCAGACGCTGTGCACCGATCCCTATATCGAGGATGACCGGTTCACGCCGCTCGATGAGGTGCTGGAGCGGGCGGATGTGCTGGTGATCGCGGCGCCGCACCCGCAGTACCGGGACCTGGT
>DATCUG010000109.1:0-7308 GCA_036567525.1 Streptosporangiaceae bacterium
CCCAGAACTGCCGCCGGTGACCAGTGCGACCCGGCCGGCCAGCGAAAACAGCTCGTCCAGGTAGGCGGCCCGGCGGCCTGGCTCCCCGTGGTGAGCGTCCCCGTGGTGAGCGTCCCCCTGACCGGAATCAGAGGGCGGGCCGGGCACCGACCATGCCGAGTGCTTGCGCGGCCAGCCGGCAGCCACTGGCCAGCGCCTCCAGCGGCGGCTTCTTGTCCAGCCAGGCGGGCAGGAACCCGGCGCAGAACGCGTCGCCCGCCCCGGTGCCGTCCACGAACGTCTCCACCGGCAGCGCATGCTCCCGGATCGGGTCCGGGCGGCCGTTCGCGAACAGTGCCCCGTCCGGCCCCAGCTTGACCACGACCTGCGGGTACCAGGCGGTGAGCACCCGGGCCGCCGACTCCGGATCCTCGCGGCCGGTCAGCACGGTGGCCTGGTCGATGTTGACGATCAGCAGAGTCACCCCGTTGGTCATCTCCAGGAATGGCTCGGCGCCGACCCGCTCCAGCGGCGCGGCCGAGGCGCCATCCACCGAGATCGACATGCCGGCCCGGCCGGCGTGCTGGAACGCGGCCAGCGCGGCGCCCCGGGAACCCTCGTTCAGCAGGGTGTAACCCGACATATGGAGGTGCGCGCCTGGGGCGAACAGATCCTTGGGCAGGTCATCCGGGTGCAGCGCGGCGTTCGCGCCCGGGTCCGACATCATCGTGTGATCGCCCTTGTGGGTGACCATGACCACGCAGGTCCCGGTCGGCCGGTCCGGGTCCATGACCAGCCGGGCGTCCACGCCGTAGCCCATCAGTTCCATGTCGCGGTTGCGGCCCGCGATGTCGGCCCCGCGCCGCCCGATGAAGGCCACGTCCCCGCCATCGGCGGCCAGCCAGGCGGCTACGTTCGCGCCGGAACCCCCGCCGTGCATGCTCACCGTGGCCGGAGTGTCACTCCCCTTGGCCAGGGGCAGGGCCGCATGCGCGACCGTATCGGTCATCAGATCGCCAACGACGACGACGCGCGCCATGTCGTCACCACCTTGCTCCCGGGGCTGAGCCTGGGGACGGCACCACCCAACGGCTCAGGCTAGCTCATAGAACTTAACAGTTCCCTGGCTGCTCCGGCGGGCGTTCTGCCGGGTGGGTACAGATGGGGACGGAGACGGCATGCCGGGAATCTCGGCCGACGTCTGGCGGCACTGGATGTGAAGTTGGTCACAGTCAGTCCGGCAGCCGGCCGGCCTGCTGACCAGGCGGGCCGGTGGGCTACTGTCGCTAGGCGCGGATCGTGAGGAGGCGGTGACGAGCATGGCCTGGAGCTGGCAGTTCGAGCAGGCCGACGGCAGCCTGGTGCCGTCCCGGGGAATGCCGCGGGAGACGTTCAGCAGCCAGGGTGACGCGGAGAGCTGGCTGGGCGAGAACTGGCGCGACCTGCTGGCCAGCGGCGTAGACCAGGTGACCCTGCTCGAAGAAGGCCGCATCGAATACGGCCCGATGAGCCTCCACCCGGAGGACGGCTAGCTCGTGATCATGGCCCAGGTGGGGTTCTAGTACGGTTCTAGTACTACCTAGGCCATGATCACGAGGAAAATCGGGGTGGGTGCCGGGCCGGTGGTGGTGGTGCCGGGCTAGGGGCGGTGCTGGGGGCTCTGGGTTAGGGCGGGGTCGGTCTGGATGACCGGGGCCAGCACCTCGTCGATGCGCTTGAGCAGG
The DNA here is from genome assembly GCA_036567525.1 of Streptosporangiaceae bacterium. Classification (GTDB taxonomy): domain Bacteria; phylum Actinomycetota; class Actinomycetes; order Streptosporangiales; family Streptosporangiaceae; genus RYN-230. Next base: position 1,704 of record DATCUG010000109.1, read on the forward strand.
TCGGGTTCGAGGGTCAGGCCCGACGCCTTGACGTTCTCCCGGACCTGCTCCGGCCGGGTCGCGCCAATGATGGCCGCGGCCACGTTCCGGTTCTGCAGCACCCAGGCCACGGCCAGCTGGGCCATGCTCAGCCCGGCGTCCGCGGCGATCGGGGCCAGGTCGGCCACCCGTTCCAGCACGTCGTCGCTCAGCAGGCGCTGGATGAACCCGGAGCCGCTCGGGTCGGTGGCCCGGGACCCGGCCGGGACCGGCTGCCCCGGCTGGTACTTGCCGGTCAGCACGCCCTGCGCGATGGGGGACCAGACGATCTGGCCGATGCCTTCCTGCTCGCTCAGCGGGATCACCTCGGACTCGATGACCCGCCAGATCATGTTGTACTGCGGCTGGTTCGAGACCAGCCGGTCGAAGCCCATCTCATCGGCGATGCGCAGCGCCGCGGCGATCTCCTCGGCGCGCCACTCGGACACCCCGATGTACAGCACCTTGCCCTGGCGGACCAGGTCGTCGAAGGCCCGCATGGTCTCGGCCAGCGGCGTCTCGTGGTCGTACCGGTGCGCCTGGTACAGGTCGACGTAGTCGGTCTGCAGCCGGCGCAGCGAGGCGTGCGCGGACTCCATGATGTGCTTGCGGGACAGGCCACGGTCGTTGGCGCCCGGGCCGGTCGGCCAGAAGACCTTGGTGCAGACCTCGATGGATTCCCGGCGCTGGCCGTGCAGCGCCCGGCCGAGCACCTCCTCGGCCCGGGTGCCGGCGTACACATCAGCGGTGTCGAATGTGGTGATGCCCTCGTCCAGGGCCGCGGCCACACACGCCCGGGCCGCCTCCTCTTCCACCTGCGACCCGTGGGTGATCCAGTTCCCGTAGGCGATCTCGCTGACTTTCAGGCCGCTCCGGCCGAGATGACGATGTTCCATACCTGGCAGGTTAGCCAGGCGGGATCAAATGCTCTCGCCGGGCTTGACCCGTGGCTTGGGGAAGCGGAGCTTGCGGATCTGCAGGGCGCGCATCCCGGCGTACATCTTGATGCCCTTGGTGCTCTGGCCCGGGTACCGCTCGGCGGCCAGCTTGGCCACCCGGCTGCCGATCCAGAAGCCCTCGCCCGCCATGATCAGCACCATCACGATCAGCACCAGCGGCAGCACCGTCTGCACCACCGTGCTGTGCAGGAACAGCAGGAACAGCAGCACGACCAGGCCGTACATATAGAACTCGCTGAACCGGCGCTTGGAGTCCACGTAGTCCCGGGCCAGTGCCCGGACCGGGCCCTTGTCCTTGGCCGGCAGCGCCCATTCCTCGCCGCGGCGCATCGCCTCGGTCTTGCGCGCCCGGTCGGCCCGGTCCCGGCCGCGGGCCTGCTTGGCGGCCTGCTTGCGGTCTTCCGGGGCGAGCTGGTACCGGCGGCGGCGCTCGGATTCGCTGCGCTTGGGAGTGGGCCGGCCCTTGCCCGCCGTCACCGCGCCGTGCGCCGCCGCGTCCTCATCGGCCACAGCGCTCTCGGCCGGAGCGTCCTCGGTAGCCGCACTACGTCGTCTGAACACGAGCTCAGCCTACCGGGATGAACGGGAAGGAACAGCCTCTCACTGGCGACGGGAGGCGCGCCGCAGGCGTGCCCTCCCCGAGCCAGCGAGAGGAGCAACCTGGTTAATGGTGTTGGCGACGGGAGACCCGCCGCAGGCGGGCTCTCGCCGAGCCGGCCCTCGGCGCGAAGCGGCGACCGGGGGGTTCGGGGGGTCGTCCCCCCGATCAGCACAGCGGAGCGGCGTTCGGGGGGTTCTCAGGGGGGTCGTCCCCCCGGGCTAACACCGCGTAGGCTGTGTTCACCAGCCTGCGCAGCGCCGCTGCCACGCCGCGGGGATGTCGGCTCGCGCGCCGCAGGTGGCTGGCGGCAGCGTTACACGATGAGGGGATGGTCGCGCCGATGAGCGTGGTGAAGCGGGTATCGATGATCTTCAAGGCCAAGGCCAATAAAGCCCTGGACCGGATGGAAGATCCGCGCGAGACCCTGGACTACTCCTACCAGCGCCAGCTGGAGATGCTGACGCAGGTCCGCCGCGGCGTCGCTGACGTGGCGACGTCGCGTAAGCGGGTCGAGCTGCAGATGAACACCCTGCAGCAGCAGCAGGACAAGCTGGACCGGCAGGCCCGGCAGGCGCTGGGCGGCGGCCGGGAAGACCTGGCCCGGGAGGCGCTGACCCGCAAGTCGGCGCTGCAGAGCCAGCTCGGCGACCTGCAGACGCAGTACCAGTCCCTGCAGGCCGACGAGGAGAAGCTGACCGCTGCCTCACAGCGGCTGCAGGCCAAGGTGGAGGCCTTCCGCACCCAGAAGGAGACCATCAAGGCCACCTACACCGCGGCCGAGGCGCAGACCCGCATCGGCGAGGCCGTGTCGGGCATCTCCGAGGAGATGGGCGACGTGGGCATGGCCGTGCAGCGGGCCCAGGACAAGACCGCGCAGATGCAGGCCCGGGCGGGTGCCATCGACGAGCTGATGGCCTCCGGCGCGCTGGACGACGTCACCGCGCAGCCGAACGACGACATCCAGCGCGAGCTGGACCAGATGGGCGCCGGCCACGACGTGGACCGGGAGCTGGAGCAGATGAAGGCCGAGATCGGCGGCGAGGCGCCGCGCGAGATCGAGGGCTCCGCACCCGGCGCGGCCGGCAACACGAGCACCAGCAACGGCCAGGCCGAGCGCACAGCCGACCAGCCGCAGTCCGGTGACGGGGCATGATCGTCCGGATCCTCGGCGAGGGCCAGCTCAAGGTGGATGACGCAGTGTCCGCCGAGCTGAATGAGCTGGACACCAAGCTCGAGGCGGCCGTCAACGCCGGCGACGAGAAGGCCTTCCGGCCCGCGCTGGCGCAGTTGCTGGCCCGGGTCCGGGCGGCGGGAACACCCGTCCCGGCGGATTCGTTGGAAGCGTCGGATGTGATCCTGCCGTACTCCGAGGCGAGCATGGACGATGTACGTGCCCTGCTCACTGACGACGGGCTCATCCCGGGTTGAGCCAACGCTCAGCCAGCTTTCAGGCTGACTGCGCACACTGGATGCTGCCCGATAATTGAGTCATGGATGGCTTCGCTAGTGAAGCCAGTAAGCGCTCAGCTGGGTGCGCCCAGCTGACGGAACGGAGGCGGCGCGATGGCGACGACCCGCTATGCGCCTGACAGAGGACTCACCGCCCGGATGACCCTCACGATGTTCCTGCTCGGGCTCGTGTTCGTTGCCTTCGTCACCATCCTGGTGCTGGTGCTCAGTGCAACGCACGCGGTGGGCAGCGGCGGCATCGTGTTCTTCGCTGTCCTGCTCGCCCTGATCCTGGGCGTCGGCTCCCTGTTCTACTCGGACAAGATCGCGCTCAGCGCGGCCCAGGCCCAGGTCGTCACGCCGCAGGATGGGCCGCAGGCGGCCCGGCTGCACGGCATCGTGGACCGGCTCTGCGCGCTGGCCAATATGCCCAAGCCGCGGCTGGCCATCGCGCCGTCCCCGATGCTGAACGCGTTCGCCACCGGGCGGAACAGCAAGACCGCGGTGCTGGTCGCGACGACTGGCCTGCTGAACAACCCCGACCTGACCGACCAGGAGCTGGAAGCCGTGCTGGCCCACGAGCTGTCGCACGTGGCGCACAAGGACGTGGTGGTGATGACCGTCGCGTCGTTCCTCGGCATCATCGCCGGCCTGCTGGTCCGGTTCGCGTTCTACGGGGAGCTGTTCGGCGGCGGTGGCCGCGGCAATAACAACAACAACAATGGTGGCGCGCTGCCGGTCATCTTCATCGTGATGATCGTCGGCATCGTCACCTACGCGATCAGCTTCCTGCTCATCCGGCTGCTGTCCCGGTACCGGGAGCTGGCCGCGGACCGGTCCGGAGCGCTGCTCACCGGCCAGCCGTCCGCGCTGGCCAGCGCGCTGCAGAAGGTTAGCGGGTCGATGTCGCGGATCCCGAACAAGGACCTGCGCTCGGCCGAGCCGCTGAACGCGTTCTACTTCGTGCCCGCGTTCAAAGCGGGCGGCAAGGAAGTCCAGCTGTCCAACATCTTCTCCACCCACCCCACGCTGGAGCGGCGGCTGCGTCAGCTGGAGGAGATTTCCGCGCAGCTGAACAAGCAGGTCTAGCCGGTGGGTTTCCTGGACACGCTGCTGGGCCGGACCAAGCCGGCCCAGCCCAACCTGGACCAGCTGTTCGAGCTGCCCACCGCGGCGATCACGCTGCAGGCCGGGATGAACTTGGTGCCCACCGGCACCGGCTCGGTCTGCTTCCGCGCCGCCGAGGGCAAGGCGTTCAGCGACATCGAGTCGGACGTCCGGGAGCTGCTCAGCATGGGCACCGGCACCGCATCCATCGAGATCACCAAGGACAGCTACGGGTTCACGTGGCTGACCTGCCAGCACACCGCCGATGACTTCGAGGCGCTGGTCACCGACCTGCACGCGGTGAACTCGTCGCTGGCCGACGGCGGGTTCGGGCCGCAGCTGCTGTGCACGCTGGTCAGCTTCAGAGACGACAACGGACGGAAGCTGGGTATCGTCTACCTGTACAAGCGGGGCACGTTCTACCCGTTCGCGCCGAGGTCGGGGGAGCAGCGGGACAACGCGCTGGAGCTTCAGGTGCGCGGCCAGGTCGGTGCCGACCTGAAGATCGAGCCCGATCTGTCCCGGTGGTTCGCGGTCTGGGGTGCCCCCGGCCTGTAACTGGCCCGGCGCTCAGAGCAAGTACAGAGGGTTTAGCGACCAGCACGAGAGCATTGCCTGCCAGGTTTACCATTATGAGCGCCTCACCGGTGGCTTTCGGCGGCCCGGCGTCGCCCGCCGGCCGGAAGCGTAAGCCGGCCGCCCGCCTGGCCGCGCCGCGGCCACGTCCCACCCTGGCCCGGATCGCCCTGGTGCTGGCTGGGGTGGGCCTCGGCGCCACCACGGCGCTGACCATCACCGCCGAGTCGGCCAGCCAGCTGTCCGCGCCGGGCGGCCTGTTCACGTTCGCCGGCAGCCTGACCGGGATGGTCGGCACGTACCTGGCGCTGATCATGGTGCTGCTGGTCAGCCGGATCCCGGTGGTGGAACGGGTGACGGGCCAGGACGGCCTGCTCCGGCTGCACCGGCTGCTCGCCCCGTGGCCGATCAGCCTGCTGGCCGCGCACGCGCTGTTCCTCACTCTGGGCTACGCGGCCGCGGCACGGGCCGGGCTGTGGCACGAGGTGGGGGTTATGCTCACCAGGTACCCCGACGTGCTGATCGCGGCGGTCGCCCTGGGCATCATGTGCCTGATCGGCATCATCTCGATCCGGGCCATCCGGATGCGGCTGCCCCGGGAGACCTGGTGGCTGATCCATCTGTGGATGTACCTGGCGCTGGCGCTCGCCTTCCCGCACGAGATCGTGCTCGGGCCGTCCTTCGTCGGGCACCCGCTCACCCAGGTCGTCTGGTCGGTCATCTGGGCGGCCACCGCCGGGCTGGTGCTCTGCTACCGGTTCGGCCTGCCCATCCTGCGCACCGTGCGGCATCAGTTGCGGGTGGTGGAGGTGCGGCCGGAAGGGCCTGGCGTGGTGTCGGTAATCCTGACTGGCCGGCACCTGGACCGGCTGCCGGCCAGCGGCGGGCAGTTCCT
>DATCUG010000110.1:0-2050 GCA_036567525.1 Streptosporangiaceae bacterium
TGGCCGCCATCAAGACGTAGCCGCCGGTCCCACCGACGCGGCGTCCCGGCTGGTGGACAGCGTGCTGCGGCCGCTGGCCGATGCGGTGGCGACGGCCGGCCGCCAGCCGGGCCAGCCCGCCCAGCCCAGCCCGGACCAGGCCGCGGTGCAGCCCGGCGATCCACTCTGGCAGGCGGCGCAGGCGGCGACCACGTTGCGGGCCGCACTCGGCCGCGGCTGCCCAGCCGGGCTGGCCGAGGCGACCGCGGCGCTGCAGGCGCTCGCCTGTGACCTGGCCGACGGGCCGGAGGCCGCAGGCCGGCTGGCCCGGCTCCGCGACCTGCAAGCAGACCTGCCGGCCTCCATCCAGACCGCGACCAACGGCCCCTACCTGGTGACCAACGTGGCCACCCTGCGCGACCACCTGGGCCTGCCGCGGCCGGCCACGCCGCAGGTTGCCCTGTGCCGGTGCGGTGGCTCGGCGCGCAAGCCATTCTGCGACGGCAGTCATGCCAGCAACGGGTTCACCGACGAGAAGGACCCGAAGCGGGTCCCGGACCGGCGTGACGCCTACCCCGGCGAGCAGGTGACGGTGCTGGACAATCGCGGGCTGTGCCAGCATTCGGGGCTGTGCACCGACCGGCTGCCGACCGCGTTCCGGACCAGCCAGGAGCCGTTCGTCGCGGCCAGCGGCGGCCGGCTGGACGAGATCATCCGGGCCGTGCGGGACTGCCCGTCCGGCGCGCTGGGCCTGGCCTTCGACGGCCGGGAACAGCCGGCGCTGCGGGACTGGGCCGGCACCCGCGAGCCGGCCATCGAGATCACCCAGGACGGGCCGTACCGGGTCACCGGCGGCATCGAGCTGACCGCGGCCGGCGGCGGCGAGGTCGCGCGCAACCATGGCGCGTCCCGGGAGCACTACGCGCTCTGCCGCTGCGGGCACTCGCAGAACAAGCCGTTCTGCAGCGGCATGCACTGGTACGTGGACTTCCGCGACCCGCCCCGGCCCGCTGACCCCACGCTGTTCGAGTGGGCCGGCGGGCTGCCCGCGCTGACCCGGATGACCCGGCTGCTGTACCAGAGGTACGTCCCGGCCGACCCGGCGCTGGCGGCGGCCTTCGCCGGCATGCCGCCGGGCCATCCGGAGCAGGAGGCGGCCGCACTGGCTGCGGCCCTGGGTGGGCCGGCCTGGGCGCCGCCGGACGACGGCTACCCACGGCTGCTCGGCCGCGGCGCCGCCCGGGACCTGACCGAAGACCAGCGGGCCCGGTGGGTCACCCTGGCCAGCCAGGCGGCCCGGGACGCTGAGCTGCCCAGCGACCCGCAGTTCCAGGCCGCCCTCACCGGCTACCTGGAGTGGAGCTCGCGGAACGCGGTGGCTCGCCCGGCCGGCCCGCCGGCCGGCTCGGGCCAGCCCGCCGCGGCCTGGGACTGGACCCCGGCCGGGCGGCCCCCGGCTGAGCCTGCGGAGGGCGCGGAAGCCGGGCCGGAGGCCCAGGCCCAGCCCGTCCCACTGCCCGGCCCGGATGAGGAGGTCAGCTTCGCCGCGCACATCAAGCCGCTGTTCCGGGAACGGGACCAGAAGTCGATGTCGTTCGCGTTCGACCTGTGGTCGGCGGACGATGTCCAGGCACACGCGGCCGACATCCTGGACCGGCTGCGCAACGGCTCGATGCCGTGTGACACCGCCTGGCCCAGCGAGCAGGTCGCGGTGTTTCAGCGGTGGACCGAAACCGGATTCCGGCCGTAGCGGTCAGCCCGGATCCTGGTCCCGGGCGGCGGCTGGGCCGCCTGACGGCCCGGAGTGGGCTTCGGCCCCGGGCGGCGGCTGGCCGCGGACCAGGCGGCCCACCGTGGCCCGCAGCTGCACGAACGCGGCCAGCTCCCGGGTGCTGATCTGGTCCCGGGGGGCGGGCAGGCTGACCGGCAGATCGGCCCGGATCCGGCCCGGGCCGGGGGTGAGCACCACCACCCGGTCACCCACATACACGCTCTCGTCGATGTCGTGCGTGACCAGCAGGATGGTCATGTCCCGCTCCCGGCGCACGGCCAGCACCAGGTCTTCCAGGTC
>DATCUG010000111.1:0-2077 GCA_036567525.1 Streptosporangiaceae bacterium
GTGATCATTCCGCGCGTCGGACCGGTGCCGGACGGGATCTGGGCCGGGGCCGCCCGGCACTACGATGAGCGAGGCCTCGCGACCCGGATCCTCATGATTGCTACCGCCAACGTCCGCAACCGCCCCGACGCCGCCACCCCGCTGGTGGCCCGAGCCCGGGGCTGACCGCGACCCGGCACTCTGGAGGCTGCGACGATGACCCCGCCCGCCCGGACCCCGCAGCAGCGCATGGCCGACGCGCTGCGCCGGCTCGAGGACGACACCGACGCGTGGGTGGCCACGGCCGACCCGGGCAGCGGCACCCCCTACATGGTGCCGTTGTCCTTCCTGTGGGACGGCGCCACCGTGCTGATAGCGACCCCGGCCGCCAGCCCGACCAGCCGCAACCTGCAGGCCACGGGGATGGTCCGGCTGGGCATCGGCCCGACACGCGACCTGGTCCTGATCGAGGGGACCGTGCAGGAGGTGACCGCGGCGGCCGACATTCCGGCCACCGAAGGTGACGCCTTCGCTGCCAAGACCGGCTTCGACCCGCGCGAGCTGACCGACGGGTACGCCTACTTCCACATCCGCCCGCGGCGTGTCCAGGCCTGGCGCGAGGCCAACGAGCTGGCCGGGCGCGATCTCATGCGCGACGGTGACTGGGTCACTCGCTGACGCCCGCCGTGCCGCGCGGCCGCCGGCCAGCAGCGGCAGGCTGCTCAGTGCGATGCCGCCGAGGATGGCCAGCCCGCCCGTGAGCTGCTCCGGCCCGGCCGGGTTACCGAAGAACATTGCGCCAGCGATGGCCCCGACCAGCGGCTCGATGTTGAGGAAGGCCCCGGCCACCTCGGCCGACACCCGGCTCTGCGCGTAGGCGAACAGAGCGAAGGGCAGCAGCGTGCCGCCGACCGCCAGCGCGGCGGTGGCCAGGATCGGGCCGGCCGTGCCGGGCATGGTGGGGCCGGCCTCGGTGACCGCCGCGAACGGCAGCACGGCCAAGGCAGCACCCAGGAACTGGACGGCAGTCAGGGCGATCGGGTCCCGGCCGTGCAGCAGCCGCGCCTGGGCCACGGTGAACGTGGCCGACAGCAGCAGCGAGACGAGCACCAGGGCGTCCCCGGCGGTGCTCGCCCCGCCGCCGTGGCCGCCCGTCACCAGGCCGACGCCGGCCAGCGACAGGGCAAAGCCCGCCCAGGCCACCGGGCGCGCCACGGTGCGGTGCCATACCGCCGCGATGATCGCGACCAGCACCGGGACGGTGCCGATCAGCAAGGCGGCGTGAGTGACGCTGGTCCGGGTGATCCCGGCGTTCTGCACGGCGACGGTCGCGCCGTAGCCGAGCGCCCCGGAAGCCAGCACCGAGGGCCGGAACGCGGCCCGCAACTCGTGGCGCGCGGCGGGCAGCAGGATCGCGGCGGCCACGGCAAAGCGCACGAAGGTGAGCCAGCCGGGCGAGAGCCAGTGCAGGGCCAGCTTGGACAACGGCACGGTGGTACCCCAGAGCAGCCCGGCGCTGACGAGCGCGGTAAAGATGCGACGGTTGCTGTTCATGCAGTCATAATCGCTCCTGCATATGCAGATTTTGGCCAGTTGGCCGTCTTAGCGATACGATATGTTGTGATATGGCCGTTGAACTTGACGAAATTGACGTTAGGCTGCTGACTGCGCTGCAGGCCGACGCGGACTGCACGAACGTTGAGCTGGCCCGGCTGGTCGGGCTGTCGCCGGCCGCCACCTTGCACCGGGTCCGACGGCTGAAGGAGTCCGGCGTCATCCGCATCATCAGCGCCCAGCTCGATCCCGTCGCGGCCGGGTTTCCGCTGCAGGTGTACGTGACGGCGTCGCTTAGCCGGCACGACGCGCGGTCCACCCGCATCTTCGACGACCAGATCCGCGCGCTGCCGCAGATCATTGCGGCGGACAACGTGGCCGGCGAGATGGACTACGTGATCACCGCCGTGGCCCGTGACGTCGCCGACTTGCAGGAGGTGCTGGCCAGCCTGGCCACCCGGGGCGGCCAGCGGCTGATCACCTACCTGCGGCTGGCGGAGGTCAAGCCCCCGTCCCCCCTTCCGCTGGGACGGCCTGCCCCCGC
>DATCUG010000112.1:0-2950 GCA_036567525.1 Streptosporangiaceae bacterium
GCCGCGCAGAAGGTGGCCGAGTCACTCGGCGCTGGACATCTAAACACGGGCGATGTGGCCATCGCGGTCACCTCGGATGTGACCGACGAGACCAGCGTGGCACTGGCGTTCGGCCAAGGATGTCTGGGGTTTGGCGGGGTGGACCTGGTGGTCAGCAACGCTGGCCTGTCCATCTCCAAGAGCCTGCTGGATACCACGCTGGCCGACTGGGACCTGCAGCATGACGTGATGGCCCGCGGGTCGTTCCTGGTCGCCCGGGCCGCGGCGAAGGTGATGCGTGACCAGGGCATGGGCGGCGACCTGATCTACATATGCAGCAAAAACGCGGTGTTCGCCGGGCCGAACAACGTGGCCTACGGGGCGGCCAAGGCCGACCAGGCGCACCAGGTCCGGCTGCTGGCCGCGGAACTCGGCGAGCACGGCATCCGGGTGAACGGGATCAACCCGGATGGGGTGGTGCGCGGCTCGGGCATCTTCGCCGGCGGGTGGGGGGCGCAGCGGGCTGCGGTGTACGGCGTGCCGGAAGAGGAGCTGGGCGCGTTCTACGCGCAGCGCACGCTGCTCAAGCGGGAGGTGCTGCCCGAGCACGTGGCGGCCGCGGTGGTCGCGCTCACCGCCGGGGACCTCCCGCTGACCACCGGGCTGCATATCCCGGTGGACGCCGGGGTGGCCGCGGCGTTCCTGCGCTGATGACCACCGTAGCCGCGGCCGACCTGGGCGCGTCCGGTGGCCGGGTCATGGTCGGGCAGGTCGGCGCGAGCCGGCTGGACCTGCATGAGGCGCACCGGTTCGGCAACGTGCCGGTCCGGGTGGGCGGCACGCTGCACTGGGACATCCTGCGGCTGTACCAGGACATCCTGGACGGGCTGCGGGCCGCGGCGCGCTCGTTCGACCTGGCCAGCATCGGCATCGACTCGTGGGCGGTGGACTACGGGCTGCTGGATGCGGAGGGGGCGCTGCTCGGCAACCCGGTGCACTACCGGGACAGCCGGACCGACGGGGTGGCCGCCGAGGTGCTGGCCCGCATCCCGCCCGGGCGGCTGTACGCGGCCACCGGGGTGCAGCAGCTCCCGTTCAACACGATCTACCAGCTCACCGCCGCGGCCCGGACGCCGCAGCTGGCCGCGGCGCGGACCATGCTGCTCATCCCCGACCTGCTCGGCTACTGGCTGACCGGCCAGGTGGGCGCCGAGCTGACCAACGCGTCCACCACCCAGCTGTATGACGCGCGGGCGCACACCTGGGCGGCCGGGGTGATCGAGGCGGCCGGCCTGCCGCCCGGGCTGTTCCCGCCGCTGCGCCAGCCGGGCAGTGTGCTCGGGCACCTGCAGCCGGAGATCGCCGCCCAGCCTGGGCTGGCCACGCTGCGCGCCCCGCTGCCGGTGATCGCGGTCGGCTCGCACGACACCGCGTCCGCGGTGGTCAGCGTGCCCGCGGCCGGGCCGGACTTCGGTTACATCTCGTGCGGCACCTGGTCGCTGGTCGGGATGGAGCTGGACCAGCCGGTGCTCACCGAGGCCAGCCGGCTGGCCAACTTCAGCAACGAGGCCGGGGTGGACGGCACCATCCGCTACCTGCGCAACGTGATGGGGCTGTGGCTGCTGCAGGAATCGGTCCGCGGCTGGGCCGACGCCGGGCAGCCAGCGGACCTGCCGGACCTGCTCGGCGCGGCCGCCCAGCAGCCGCCGCTGGTCACCGTCATCGACCCGGACGACCCGGCGTTCCTGCCGCCGGGCGACATGCCCGCCCGGATCGCGGCGGCCGCACGGCGGACCGGGCAGCCGGTGCCGGACGGCCGGGCCGCGCTGGTCCGGTGCATCCTGGACAGCCTGGCGCTGGCCTACCGGCGGGCGCTGCGCCAGGTGCAGGAGCTGTCCGGGCGGCACATCTCCGTCGTGCACGTGGTCGGCGGCGGGTCCCGCAACGACCTGCTGCTGCAGCTCACCGCGGACGCCTGCGGGCTGCCGGTGCAGGCCGGCCCGGCCGAGGCCACCGCGCTGGGCAACATCCTGGTCCAGGCCCGGGCGCTCGGCGCCGCCCCGGGCGACCTGGCCGGCCTGCGCGCGCTGCTGCGCGCCACCCAGCGGGTGCGCCACTTCCAGCCGTCCGGAGATGGCTCGTGGGACGCGACGGAACGCCGGCTGGGTTAGCGGGGCTCCGCTAGCGGCGGAGCACGTTGAACGCGAACAGGCTGCCGCGGTGGTAGCCCTGGGCGTACAGGATGTGCCGGCCGTCGGTGCTGACCGCCCGCTCGGTGATCAGCAGCCACGGGCCATACCCGGTTAGCTGGTAGCGGCCGGCCACGTCCGGCGGCAGCTCGACGGCCTGCAGCCGGGCCGCCGAGGACACCATCAGATGGCCCTGGGCGGCCAGCAGGTCGGTGATCGAGCCGGCCCAGTTGACGTGCTTCACCGGGCCTGGGATGAGGTCGCGGGGAAACGTGTCCACGCTGTACACCAGCGGTTCGTCGTCGTGCGAGCGGAGCCGTTCCAGCCGGATCACCGGGCTGGCGTCGGCCAGTTCCAGCGCGTCCCGCTCCGCGTCGGTCGGCTTGTCCTCGGTGACCGCCAGGACCAGGGTCTTGGCGTCGAACCCGAGGGCGGCCAGCATAGACGTGGTGGACTCGAACCGGGTCACCGGCCGTTCGACGTGCAGCGCGCTCAGCGAGGACAGGAACCGGCCGCGGCCCCGCTCGACTAGCACCACCCCGTCCTGCTCGAGCAGCTTGAGCGCCTCCCGGGCGGTGCTCCGGCCCACCCCGCACAGCTCGGCGATCTCCGCCTCGCTCGGCACCCGGTCGCCCGGGCCCAGGTGGCGCTGCTCGAACAGGCCGATGAGCTGGTCGCGCACCTGGGCCGACATCGGCCGACTATCTGGCATCCGGTCTTCCTTGGCTGGGCCCGCCGCACACGCGTGTTCCCGTAGTGTAAGCAGGCACGGCGTAGGCGGG
>DATCUG010000113.1:0-3024 GCA_036567525.1 Streptosporangiaceae bacterium
CGTGACCGCGGCGATGCGCAGCTCACCGCGGTCTGGGTCGGCGGCCGCCGTGGCGGCCAGCCGGGCCTCGTCGAGCAGCCCGAGAATGCGCCGGACGTAGTCCGCGTACGCCTGGCCCGCGCCGGTCAGCCGCAGCCCGCGGCCGTCCGGGGCGAGCAGCGGCACGCCCAGCGAGCGCTGCAGCGCGGCCAGCGAGGCCGACACCGCCGCCTGGGTCACCACCAGCTCGTCGGCGGCCGCCCGGACCGAGCCGGTCTCGGCCACGGCCAGGAACGTGCGGAGCTGGTTCAGCGTCATCGGCCCGGTCCACCCGACAGTTAAGCAAAGGCTGTTGCTTACCTCGCTACTCTAAAGTTCTATGCCTGAGGATGCGCGGCCGCGGTGGATCGAGGTGAGCCCGGAGCGGTTCGCCGGGTGGATCGCCGGGTTCGACGGCCGGCACGGCGGCCCGCTCGGCATCGAGGCCGGGCCGGACGTGGTGCTGTTCCACGGCGCCGACGGCGCGTCGGCGGCGTGCCATCCGCCGTTCCCGCCGCTGCCCGCCGCGGCGCCCGGTGACCCGCCACCCGGCATGGCCCGGGCTGTGGTCCGGCAGGCGCACCGGATCGCGGCGCACGCCGCCGCGGACCGCACCGTCGGCGTGCTGCTGGTCCGGCTGGGCGGCTACGCGGCCGGCGTGTTCACCGGCGACCCGCCCCGGCTGGCCGACTCCAAGGTGGGCTCGCGCCTGGTGCACGGGCGCAGCGCGGCCGGCGGCCAGTCCCAGCACCGGTTCGCCCGGCGCCGGGAGAAGCAGGCCGCCGAGGCGCTGGCCGCGGCGGCGGATACCGCGGTCCGGGTGTTCGGCCGCTATGGCGGCCCGCTGGACGCGGTGGTGCTGGGCGGGGACCGGCGCGCGATGGCCGGGCTGCGCGACGATCCGCGGCTGCGGCCGTACTTCGACCTGGCCACCGGCCGGTTCCTGACCGTGCCAGACCCCCGGCTGGCCGTGCTGCGCGACACGCCGCGGCTGTTCCGCGCCATCCGTATCCAGCTCACCGGGCCCGCTGCGCCGGCTGCCGGGGACTGAGGCCGCCCGCCGGGGGCTGATGTTGCCTGGGCCGGGCTGGTAGCAGCAGCGTGGCCAGTGCGGCCAGCAGCAGGCAGAGCGCGCCCGTGCCCACGGCCAGGTGGTAGCCGTGCACGAACGCCGCGACGGCGGGCTCGCGGTACCCGCCGAGGCTTCGGGTGACCGCGGCGATGCGGCCGCCGGCCACGTTCTGGGCCTGGCCGCGGGCGGCCGCGCGGGCCGCCCGCGGGAACCGGGCGGCCTGGGCGGCCCAGGCGGCCGTGGCCGCGCCGGTCCCGATGCTGCCCAGCACGGCCAGCCCGACTGACGTGCCGGCCTGGCGGGAACTGTTGAGCAGCCCGGACGCGGCGCCGGACGCGCCGGCCGGCACGTCGCGCATGGCCACGTGCGTGATGGCCGGGACCAGGGCGCCGAACCCGGCGCCGGAGACGATGAAACCCACCGCGGTCAGCCAGAACGGGGTGGCCGGGCTGGCCAGGCTCAGCGCCAGCAGGCCGGCCGCCGCGGCCACGCAGCCGGCGCAGATCACGGCCCGGCCGGAGAACCGGCGGTCGAGACGGCCGGCCAGCTGGGCCACGAGCAGAAATGGGGCGTTCAGGAACAGCCAGGACAGGCCGGTGCGCAGCACCGGCCAGCCGTCGACGTTCTGGTACAGCAGCGTCACGTAGAACAGCACGCCGCTGAACGCGGTGTAGCTGATCAGGTAGATCCAGGACGCGCTGACCAGGCTGCGGGCCCGGAACAGGCGGGGCGGGATCATCGCGTGCGGGGTGCGGCACTGCCACCACCCGAAGCCGGCCAGCAGCGCCACGCCGAGCAGCAGCGGCCCGGTCACCGGCCAGGACCGCCACGGATGGCTGGCCGAGTCAGTCAGGCCGAGCGTGATGGCGACCAGCCCGGCGGCGCTCAGCACCAGCCCGGGCCGGTCCAGGCGCCGGGATCGCGGGTCCCGCGACTCCGGCACCACGACCACGGTGCCCACGATGGCGAGCACCGCCACCGGGACATTCACCCAGAACACCGACGCCCAGCCGGAGACCGTGAGCAGCACGCCGCCGGTGACCGGGCCGACCCCGAACCCGGTGCCGCCGACCGCGGCCCAGGTGCCGATGGCCGCGGCCCGGCGGTCCGGCGGGAACGTCTCGGTGAGAATGGCCAGCGTCAGGGCCAGCATGGCCGCCCCGCCCACGCCCTGCACCGCGCGGGACGCGATCAGCGCCCCGGGGCTGGGGGACAGCGCGCAGCCGGCCGACCCGGCCGCGAAGATGACCAGCCCGGCCAGGAACACCCGCTTGCGGCCGTAGTGGTCGCCCAGCACGCCGCCGGCCGGGATGAACGCGGCCAGGCTGAGCGCGTACGCGCTGATGACCCACTCCAGCCCGCCCGGGCTCATGTCCAGGCCGGCCTGGATGCGCGGCAGCGCCACGTTCACCACCGTCACGTCGAGCTGGATCATGAATGTGGCCAGGCACATGACCAAGAGCGTCAGCCTGCGCTGTCGCATGAAGCACGTCCTCCTTCGTGGTTGCCTACTGTGTTGACGGGTCACGACCGGCAAAGGGGACCGATGACCGAGCTCGACGCGGTAGCGGAACGGTTCGAGGCGCACCGGGCCATGCTCCGCGGAGTGGCGTTCCGCCTGCTCGGGTCGGTGCCCGAGGCCGACGACGCCGTGCAGGAGGCCTGGCTGCGGCTGGCCCGCGCTGACCTGGCTGGCGTGCAGAACCTGGGCGGCTGGCTGACCACGGTGGTGTCCCGGGTGTCCCTGGACATGCTGCGCGCCCGGGCGGCCCGGCACGAGGACCTGGCCGGCCAGCACCAGGTAGCTGAGTACCCGTCGCCCGGGGCCGACCCGGCGGCGGAAGCGGAACTGGTGGACGAGGTGGGCCGGGCGCTGCTGGTGGTGCTGGACCGGCTGCCGGTGGCCGAGCGGGTCGCGTTCGTGCTGCACGACG
>DATCUG010000114.1:0-8573 GCA_036567525.1 Streptosporangiaceae bacterium
CGGCCCGCCGTCTGGCGCCCCGCCGTCTGGCGGCCCGGCCGGTGCCGGGCCCGGCTGGCGGTCCCGGATGGTGCCAGCCCTGATCGGGCTGCTGATCCTGGGCGTGGCCGGGACCGGGCTGGCCGTCGCGCACCGGTCCCGGCACAACACCCCAGCGCCGCGTACCGCACCGCCCGCGGCGCTGGCCCCGCCCGGCTGCGTGAACACGTCGGCGGACGCGCCGGCGCTGGCCCGCATCCGGCCCAGTTTCGTCCGGCTGACCGGGCAGCCGTTCGCGGTCGCGGTGACGGCCGGCGGCCAGTACTCCTTCGTGTCCACCGGCATCGGGCGCACGATCGAGGTGCTCCGCTCCGGCGGCGGGCTCGCCCCGGCCCCGGTCCGCCGGATCCGGCTGCCCGCCGCGCCGCACGGCGAGGTGATCACCCCGGACGGTCAGTACCTGCTGGCCGCGTCCGGCAGCGGCGCCGTGGTGATCAGCGTGGCGCGCGCCGAGCAGCGCAGCCACGGCAGCGTGCTCGGCGCCCTGACCAGCCCGCACGGCGACGGGGCGGTCGAGGTGGCGGTGTCCAGGAACGGCCAGTTCGCGTTCGTGACGCTGGAGAACAGCGGCACGATGGCCGTGTTCAACCTGCGCGCGGCGCTGGCCAGCGGGCTGCGTAACTCCGGCTTCGTGGGTGACATCCGGCTGGGCGTCAACCCGATCGGGATGACCGTGTCCCGGGACGGCCAGTGGCTGTACGTGACCACCCAGAAGCGCACCAGGACCAGCGATCAGGGCACGCTGACCATGATCAGTGTGCCCCGGGCCGAGACCGACCCGGCCCGGGCCGTCCAGGCCACCGTCCCGGCGGGCTGCGACCCGGGGCGGGTGATCACGACGGCCGGCGGGGCGACCGTGTGGGTGACCGCCCGGGCCAGCAACGCGCTGCTCGCGTTCTCCGCGGCCCGGCTGCGCACCGACCCCGGCCGGGCCCTGATCGCGAAGGTCGAGGTGGGTGCGGCGCCGATCGGGCTGACCGCGCTGAACGGCGGCAGCCGGATCCTGGTCGCCAACTCCGGCCGGCTGGGCACCGGCCGGCCCAGCCTGGGCGTGATCGACACCGCGGCCGCGCTGAGCGGCCGCCCGGCCGTGCTCGGCCTGATCCAGGCCGGGCTGCTGCCCCGCGAGTTCGCGGTGGAACCCGGCGGCCGGACCGCCTTGGTCACCAATTCGGTCTCGCACCAATTGGAGGCCGTAAACGTTTCCAGCCTGCGATGACCGGAAATAAGCAGAGTCTGCCCGGTCCGCGCCGACCTGGATGGATACGGATACCGGGCGGCGGTGGCCGCCGAGTGTGGCCGCTCGGACCGGCCCGCTCCCAGCGGCCATGTCATAACATTTGCGCAACGCTGCCTGGCACCTGGCCGGGAAACGATCACCCCTGGCGGTCACCGTGAGCGATTACCCAACGCAACGCCTGCCGATCCAGCCCGGGGCCGACGATGGGCCATATCCGGGCTATTTCGACGATCCACGCCGGCCGCGCAGGTACCGGCGCCGCCGCCGCGGGCTGATCATCTTCGTGGTGACCCTGGCCGTGCTGGCCGTCCTGTTCGTGATCGCCGACCGGGTGGCGGTGCGCTACGCGGACAACCAGTTCGCCAGCCAGGTCAAGTCCCAGGGTGGGCTCAGCAACAAGCCCACCGTCAACATCGAGGGCTTCCCGTTCCTCACCCAGCTCGCCGCGCGCAACTTCAACGAGGTCCAGCTCAGCGCGGCCACCGAGAAGGCGGGCCCGGTGGTCATCGAGAACCTGCACGCGACGATGCGGAACATGCAGTTGATCAACGGGTTCAGCAGCGCCCGGGTGGGCAGCCTGAACGGCTCCGGGCTGATCACCTTCGGCAGCGTGGCCAAAGCGGCCGACGTGCCTGGCCTGAAGATCTCCGCGCTGAATAACACCGAGGCCAAGGTGACCATCAACCTGGGCTTCATCTCCGGCAGCGGGGTAGCCAAGGTGACCAAGGTGGGCGCCAACAAGATCAACATCGCGGTGATCAACGCGGGCGGGATCCCGCTGTCCGCCCTGGGCGGGCTGAACAACATGACGATCACCATCCCGGGCCTGCCGATGGGGATCACCGTGCAGAGCATCACCATGACCCAGCAGGGCATCCTGGTCCACATCACCGGGCAGAACGTCACCCTCAGCGGAAACTCATGATCCGCTGGCCCGCTGCGGCGGCTTAACCGGCCGGCGGCTCAGCCGGCCGGCCGCTCCCCGGGCTGGCCACCTCACCCGGCTCGAAGCGGTAACCCATGCCCGGCTCGGTGTGCAGGTAACGCGGCTGGGACGGGTCCGGCTCCAGCTTGCGGCGCAGGTGCGCCAGGTACACCCGCAAGTAGTTGCCCTCGGTCTCGTACTGCGGCCCCCACACCTCACGCAGCAGCTGACGCTGGGTGACCAGGCGGCCGGCGTTACGAACCAAGATCTCCAGCAGTGACCACTCGGTCGGGGTCAGCCGCACGTCGGCCGCGTCGCGGGTCACCCGCTTGGCCGCCAGGTCCACCGTGAAGTCCGGGGTGACCAGCACCGGCTCGTCCGGTGCGGGCGCGCCCCGGCGGACCGCCGCGCGCAGCCGGGCCAGCAGTTCGTTCATGCCGAACGGCTTGGTCACGTAGTCGTCGGCGCCCGCGTCGAGTGCGGCCACCTTCTGGCTCTCCTGGCCCCACGCGGACAGCACGATGATCGGCGTGCTGGTCCAGCCGCGCACGCCCCTGATCACCTCGGTGCCGTCCATGTCCGGCAGGCCCAGGTCGAGGATGAGCACGTCGGGCCGGTCCCGGGCCATCGCGGCCAGCCCGGAGCTGCCGTCGGTCGCCGTGCTCACCTCATACTGCCGCGCGGCCAGGTTGATCCGCAGCGCACGCAGGATCGGCTCCTCGTCGTCGATCACCAGCACCTTGGTCACAGCGCGCCGGTCACTGATCGGCGGTAGCGGACGACGCGGCCGGGGCGGCCGCCACCGGCAGCACGATCTGGACCGTCAGGCCACCGCCGGGGGTATCGGTGGCCACGATGGAACCACCCATGGCGGCCAGGAAGCCCTTGGCCACGGCCAGGCCGAGCCCGACGCCAGTGCCGGTGGCCCGCTCGCCGAGCCGCTCGAACGGCTCGAACATGCGCTGCTTGAACTCATCGGCGACGCCGGGCCCGTGGTCGGCCACTTCGAGCAGCACGGTGTCCCCGGCCGGGTAGGCGTGCAGCGCGGGCGGCCGCCCATCCGGCGAGTGGGCCAGCGCGTTGGCGAACAGGTTGGCCAGCACCCGCTCCAGCAGCACCGGGTCGGTGCGCACCAGCGGCAGGTCGTCCGGGACGGCCATCCGCACGCTGCTGGCCGGGGCCAGCCCGAGCAGCGCGGCCGGCGCTACCTCCTCCACCGCGGTGGGACGCAGGAAGGGCTGCAGCGATCCGGTGGTCAGCCGGCTCATGTCCAGCAGGTTGCCGATCAGCGCGTCCAGCCGGTCGGCACCGTCTTCGATGGTGGCCAGCAGCGCTTTCTCGTCCGCTTCTGTCCACACCACGTCGGTCTGCCGCAGCGTGCTCACGCTGGCCTTGATCGAGGCCAGCGGGGTGCGCAGGTCGTGGCTGACCGCGGCGAGCAGCGCGGTGCGCATCCGGTTGCCTTCGGCCAGCGCCTCGGCCTGGGCGGCCTGGGTGCGCAGCCGGTCCCGGTCCAGCGCCGCGCCCGCCTGCGCGGCGAAACCGTGCAGCAGCCGGGCAGGCAGCGGCCGGGGCTGGCCGGACACGATCAGCGCCACGCTGTCGTTCACCGGGACGTGGCTGCTGGCCGCGCCGTCCGGGGCCACCCCGCTGACCGCGACGCTCACCCACTGTTCGCCGACCTGCTCGACGAGCTCGGCCCGGCCACCCCAGCTGCTGGTCAGGTGGTCCAGCACCGCGGTGGGCGTGTCCGCCCCGCCCAGCACCGTCTGCGCCAGTTCCAGCAGCGACGCGGCTTCACCCGCACTGCGCGCGGCCTGGACCTGCCGCCGGGCGGCCAGGTGCACCACGCTGCTCACCGTCACCGCCACCGTGACGAACAGCAGCAGGGCCAGCAGGTTGCGCGGTTCGGCGATGGTCAGCGTGTGGAATGGCCTGGTGAAGTACCAGTTCACCAGCAGGCTGGCGGCCAGCGCGGCCAGCAGCGCGGGCCAGAAGCCGCCGATGACCGCGATGGCCACCACCGCGACCAGGTAGATGAGCAGGTCGTCGGTCAGGTCCGGGTGCGGCCGCGCGGCCAGCAGGATCACGGTGAGCAAGGGCAGGCCGGCCGCGGCCAGCACCACCCCGGCCACCTGCCGCCTGCCACCCAGGCCGGCCAGGCTCATCCGGCCCGGCCCGTCACCACGCACCCGCATACCGCCTAGTCTGAACCACGGCACGACCTCGCGCACCACCAGGCCAGTGGCCACGCCCACCAGCACGCAGCCGGTCAGCACCAGGGCGGCCCGGGCCGCGACCGGGCCGGTCATCCGGAGCTGGGCGTAGGGCGGGCGGGAGAAGCCGGCCACGGTCAGCCAGCCGATCAGGCCGAGCGCCACCCCGGCCAGCGGCTCGGCCACCGCCGACCCGGCGTACACCACCAGCCCGGCCAGGATGAGCACGCCGGTGGCGGGCAGCCGGCCACCCAGGCCGGCCGCGATCGTGCCGACCACCAGCAGCGCGGCGAATGCAATCGGCAGCGCGAACGGCGCGGGCAGCCCCCGCCGGGGCCAGTTTCGGTTCATCCCTTATAACGTGACCCCTGACCGGCCCGCCGCGGCCGATCTTCACACGCCCTTAACGTGCCTGAGCACACCCTTAACGCAGCGCTAACGAGACCACGCCGGCCCGCACCCGGAGGCGCAAGGTGAGCGACCCCGTCCGGGACGGTGGGCCCGATGAGTTCAGCCGGCCAGTGCCGTCGGTATCGATGAGCAGGACCCGGAACCCGTCAGCTGAGAGCGGAGTGATCCCCATGCCCCAGACCGGAGCGGATGCACTGGCCCGGCTCGACGTCTTCAGTGGACGGGAACATCATCACCGGCGCCTGGGAGAAACGCTTCGGCGGTGGCGAATGGGAGCACGACTTCGCCCTTATCTACCACCGGGCCGGCTGACGTGACCGCCCCCAGCCCGGCCGCGCAAACCGTTCGGGACATCATCGAGGCCAACCGCTATCTCGTCCTGGCCACCGCCGACGCCACCGGACGGCCGTGGAGTTCGCCCGTCTACTTCGCACATATCGGCTGCACCGAGTTTTTCTGGGTGTCGTCACCCGCGGCGACGCACTCCCGCAACATCGCGGTCCGGCCTGAGGTGAGCATGGTGATCTTCGACTCGCAGGCGGCCATCGGCACCGGGCAGGGCGTGTATATGTCCGCCGTCGCGGAACTGCTCGGCGAGGACGAGACCGGCCCCGGGATCGAGGCATTTTCGCGCCGTTCGGTGGCTCACGGCGGCGCGGAGTGGACGGCCGGGGACGTCCGGCCCGGTGCCGGCCTCCGGCTCTACCGGGCCACCGCCGTCGCCCATTCGATCCTGGCCAAGGACGGCCAGCCCGACCATCGCGTTCCGGTCCGCCTGGCCTGACGACGGGCCGGTCAGCCCAGCGCCGTCTGCCTCAGCTCCGCGAACGCTCCGGCCAGCCGGGCCGCGGGCCACGAGGCGTTCAGCCCGCTCGGGTTGGGCAGCACCCACAGCCGGGTCGTCCCGATGCGGTCCGGCTGCGCCCCGACCACGGCGCCCACCTGGCCGAACGCGGTCCGGTACGCGGTGACGCCCACCACCGCGAGCCAGCCCGGGGCGAATTCAGCCACCTTGTCCCGCAGCACCTGGGCACCCGCCCGCAGCTCAGCCGTGGTCAGCTCGGCCGCCCGCGCGGTGGCCCGCGGCGCCACGTTGGTGATGCCCAGGCCCAGCGCCAGCAGCTCGCCCTGTTCGCTGGGCCGCAGCACGCGCGGCGTGAACCCGGATTGGTGTAGCGCGGGCCAGAACCGGTTGCCCGGCCGGGCGAAGTGATAACCGGTCGCGGCGGAGTACAGGCCCGGATTTATCCCGGCAAACAGCACCCGCAGGCCGGGGGCGATGATGTCGGGAATGGTCCGGTCCTGGGCCGCGGCCAGGTCGGCCGGGGTAGGGCGGGTCACGCGGGCAGCCTCGGGCACAGCACTACCTAACCACGGTCCCTGACTGAGCACAGCCAGGCGCACTGCTGCCCGGCTGCACCAGCTCTGCCCAGGTCCGGCCGGACAGTCCCTTTCGTTCTAGAACCGTCCTTTAATCATCGTATTTCTATGCCAGACTCCTATGGTTTCCGTGACGTAAGTAAGCGGGGAACGTTTACCGCACGCAGAAATGGCTACTGATTAGAATCGGAATGCCTTTAGGGGGAAGACGGCAGGCCACATGGCTATTCATACCGGCACTTCGCCCAGGCTGTGAATAAGCGCCCCGCGTGCGTGATGGTCGCCGCTGGCGACACCGACGCCCTGACCCTGCGTCACATCCGCCGCCACTGCCGTCATCCTTTCCCGGGTGACTGACAGGTGCCCAGGGGCGGAAGCCGAGCGCACCGGGGTGCGCCCGACCAAAGGCTCCCTTTGCTACCGAAGAGACCTTTCGCGCATATTCCTGTCAAGATCACCCTGCTGCTGGCCGGTGGGACGATCGCATTGGCGAGTTTCGCGGGCGCGCCGGCCAGCGGTGCCGCCCATCAGCCCGGCGACCCGGCCCGGGCTGAGCAGCCGGCCAGGCAAACCCAGGCCATCCCGGCCCGGGCCATGGCCCTGGTCGCCTACGGCACACCGGCCCGGCCGGCCAGCCAGCCGGCCACACCGACCACGCCGGCCACGCCCACCGCCGCGCCAACGGCATCGGCCACGCCGACCGCCTCGGCCTCACCAACGGCCTCGGCCACGCCGACCGCCTCGGCCACGCCGACCCGTCCGCCGGCCAAGCGGCCCAGGCCGCACCGGCGGTACGGGCACCGGTCGCACCGGCACCATGGCCACCGCGGGCACCGGCACCACCGGGCCCGGCGGCTCAGGCACCGGCAGCACCGGGGGCGGCATCACCACCGGCACGCCAGGCGGCACCAGATTCACCGGCTGCCGCGCCGGCCGCAGCGGATCGCCTGGTCGCTGCTGGCCGCCTTCCACTGGGCCCACTGGCAGTTCCGCTATCTGGACCTGCTGTGGATCCGGGAAAGCGGCTGGAACCCGTTCGCCACCAACCCGTACTCAGGCGCGTACGGGATCCCGCAGGCCCTGCCGGCCAGCAAGATGGCCAGCGCCGGGCCGAACTGGCGGTCCAGTGCCCGTACCCAGATCCGCTGGGGCATGGGCTACATCCAGAGCACCTACGTCACGCCGTTCCGCGCGTGGCTGCACGAGGTGCACTACGGCTGGTACTAGCCAGCAGTTCAGAACCGGGACATCAGGGACAGGGCGGCATTGACCGGCGGCCGGCTGACCAGGGCCTGGAAGGTCAGTTCACTGCGGCAGAACCGGGCAAAGGCATGCCAGCCCTTCCCTGATGCCAGGCCAGTGTGGAACGCACCCGGATGCCGGGTGAACGCGGCCAGCAGCCGCTGCCCGGCGGCCATCTCCGGGATCAGCTCCCGGCTGACCGCCGCTCGGTAGCCATCGAGCGCCTGATCGATCCGTTCCTGATCCCGGGCCGCCGCCGCCGACGCGGCCGCCGCCCCGGCCATCGTCCCGGACCGGAGCGCGAAACTGATACCTTCCCGGGTCCATGGTTCGAGCAGGCCGGCCGCATCCCCCGCGACCAGCGCCCGGCCCCGGCGCAGCGGCGAGTCATCGGCCCGGCAATGCGTCAGGTGCCCGGAATCCCGCTCGGCCGGATAGCCGCTGAGCCCGAGCCGGGCGGTGAAGTCCCGCAGGTACTGCCGGGTCCGCTCCCCCTGGCCGCGGGCCGCGATCACCCCCACGGTCAGCCAGTCCCCCTTGGGAAACACCCAGCCGTACGAGCCGGGCAGCGGACCCCAGTCGAGCAGCACCCGGCCCCGCCACTGCGCCGCGACCGGCGGCGGCACCGGGATCTCCAGCTCCAGCCCCAGGTCCACCTGGCGGAACCGCACCCCCGCGTAGCGCGCGCTGACCCCGGCCGACCCGTCCGCTCCCACCAGCACGCGGGCCCGCACCGTGGTCCCGTCGGCCAGCCGTGCCCAGGCTCGCCCGTCATCCTCGCCCACCGCCCGCACCGGCGAGCGCTGCATTAGCTGAACGCCGGTCCCGGTGGCCGCCTTGCGCAGCGCGTCATCGAATTCCTCGCGGGCCACCATGGCCAGCAGCGGGTCGCCGGACCGCCGGGTGAACTCACGCCGTCCGTGCAACGTGGCGGTGACCGCGTGGATGGTGTCCCGGGCCGGCACCTCGATCAGCCCGCCGGCCGCCGCCAGCGAGAATCCGATCAGCCCGCCGCCGCAGGTCTTGTAGCGGGGATGCGCGGCCCGCTCGACGACCACGGTCCGCGCGCCCCGGGCGGCCGCGGCCGCCGCCGCGGCCAGCCCGGCCGGCCCGGCGCCGA
>DATCUG010000115.1:0-2057 GCA_036567525.1 Streptosporangiaceae bacterium
GCGATCCCGCCGGGCGGGGTACGCGCAGGTAGCCGTATCGGGCCAGCAGGGGCAGCGTGAGCGCCGTCACGAGGCGCCGGTCAGCCACCCGCATCGCGTCCCGCCACCGGTCATCGGACCGGATGGGGATCCGGCCGGTGCGGAAGCGCATCGGGTTGCCGGACACGGTGTGGGCCGGTCCCAGGTCAGCCCACCATTGCCCGGCGCCGTCGGTGCCGAGGCAGGCCTGGTCCGCTCCGGCGGCCAGGCCGCAGAACGCCGCGATCCGGTCCAGCACCAGGGCCGGATCGGCGATGAAGTCCTCGTACCGGACCCGGAGGGTGGGAACGCCCAGCCGCCGCAGCCGGTCCACGGCACCGTTCTGCACATCCCACCGCATTGCCGCGCTGGCCGCTGGGTAGGTGGACATCTGGCTGCCCGCCGCTTCCGGCCGGCGCACGATCTGCCGCCACGAATAGGCCACCGCCCGGCTGTCCCGGACCACCTGGACCACCCGGAGATCGAGCCCGGCCACCCCGCTGAGGCAGAACGCCAGCGAGACATGCTTGCTGGAGTCGATCACCACCGGCCGCCCGCTGACCGCGGCGACAGCGGCGTAGGTGCGCCGGTAGTAGGCGGCGTACTCGCCGAGGCTGGGCTGCAGCCGCCGGCGGAGCCGGGCCGAGGCGAGCAGCGGCAGGAAGCGGGACCGGTCCACGCGGGCCCGCAGCCGGGTGACCCGGGCCAGGTCCACCCGGTCCCAGCCGCCGAAGGCTTGCTGTCCGACCCGCTGCCAGAACGGGCAGCCGGAGAACGCGGCGCCGCAGCCACACCGCTCGTCGTCGCGGACCCCGCGCAGCCACAGGTGCACCACCTCGCCCGCGGGCCACGCGCCGGGCAGCTCGCCGAGCAGCCGTTCCAGCAGGGTGCTGCCACTGCGGCCCAGCCCGGCCAGGTAGACGACCCGGGGGCCGCCGCTGGCCGGGCTAGCCGGGACGCCGCCCGCGTCCGCGTGCTCGCTCAGGTCACCACCTCGTCGCGGGCTAGGTGTAGGGCAGGAAGCAGATACCGGCCCGGTTGGCCAGGCCGCCGCACTGGTCGGTGCCGAACGCGTTGTCACTGGCGATCCACAGGCCTGCGCTGGTCACCAGCATGTCGTCGGCGCCCAGGCCGCGGCCCCGGGTGGGGTTGAACGTCAGCGCGCCAGTGGCCGGGTTCAGCCCCTCCATGCCGGGCGCGGCGATCGCGCCCGGCCCGGCCGAGTCACACCCGTCCGGGTTCTCCGACCAGCGCTCGTGGCCGCCGAAGTAGGCCGTGCTCGCGTCCGCCGCGGTGGAAAACAGCGAGTCACAGCCGGTGTAGTTGATCCACCGGTGGGCCACGCTGGTCTGCGTGGCCGGGTAGGCGATGGCCGCGTCGCACGGGCCGGTCCGCGGGGTGCTGCCCCCGGCGGTGCCGTCCGGCTTGAAGCCAGTGGTCGCCACGTAGATGGTGGAGTCGTCCGGTGACCAGGACGCCGCCTGGGCGTAGAACGGCTCGTTGAAGTGGCAATTGGTGCTGAAGTCAGGAGTCGTCCACCCGGTGACCGTCGCCGTCGGCCCGCTCAGGTTCAGCATGAACATCTGCTGCCGGGGCTGACCGCCGACCGAGGTGAAGTCGCCCTCGACCAGGTCCAGCGTCCCACCGTGGCTGAGCTGCTGGTTATAGACCCGGGTCGGGTTGCCGGCCACGCCCGGGAACTGGTAGTTCCCGGAGATGCTGAGCCGCAGGAACCCGTCGTCCTTGCCGGTGACGGGGCTGAGGCTGGTCATGTACGGGTCAGCCGAGCCGCCGTTGATCGCGGTGTAGTACCCGCCAACCAGGATGTGCCCGTTGTAGTACTGCAGCGTCTCGACCTGGCCGCTGGCGCTGTGCCCGAAGCCCGGGATCAGCGCACCCGTCGACGTGCTGACCGCCGCCAGGTTCTTGGCGCTGGCCCCGCCGACCGTGCTGAACTTGCCGCCGATGTAGGCGGTGGCGCAGTCCGGGCTGAACGTCACGCCGTTGACGATCCCGTTCACGTCCGGGTTCCAGGACGT
>DATCUG010000116.1:0-2065 GCA_036567525.1 Streptosporangiaceae bacterium
CCCGGTTGGCCGCGATCACCGGGGTCGGCTCGTACCGCAGCAGCTGGCCGTACAGCGCCGCGATCTCCGGCCAGTCGGTGTCCGCGGCCGACCGGGCGCAGGAATGGCAGGCGGCGATCGCGGCCTGGAGCTGGTAGCGGCCCGGCCGGCCGTGCCGCAGCGCCGCAGCGAGCCGGTCCTCGCCTTCCGCGATCTTGGCCTGGTCCCACCGTGACCGGTCCTGGTCGGCCAGCAGCACCAGGTCACCGGCGTCGCTGACCCGGGCGTCCCGCCGGGCGTCGGTGAGCAGCAGCAGCGCGAGCAGCCCGGCCACCTCCGGGTCGCCGGGCACCAGCCCGGCCAGCGCGCGGGCCAGCCGGATGGCCTGCTCACACAGGTCGGCACGGACCAGGCTGTTCCCGCTGGCCGGCTTGTGGCCGGCCGTGAAGACCAGGTAGATGACCCGGAGCACACCGCCGACCCGGTCCGGCAGCTCGGCCGGCGGCGGCACCCGCAGCGGGATCCCGGCGTCGCGGATCTTCCGTTTGGCCCGGACCAGGCGCTGCGCCATGGTCGGCTCCGGGACCAGGAACGTGGCCGCGATGTCCGCGGTGGCCAGCCCGCACACCGTGCGCAGGGTGAGCGGCACCCGCACCGCCGGGTCCAGGGCCGGATGGCAGCAGGCCAGGATCAGGCCCAGCTCGTCGTCGGCCCGGGACACCCAGTCCAGCCCGCCCGCCGGGCCGGAAAGCGCCGCGCTGTCCAGTACCGCCGCCGCCTCCTTGGCCCCGCGGCGGCTGTCCCGGCGCAGCCGGTCGGTCGCCTTGTGCCGGGCCACCGTGATCAGCCAGGCCCGCGGGTTGCCCGGCACCCCGTCGGCCGGCCACTGCTGCAGCGCGGTGGCGCAGGCGTCCTGCACGCCATCCTCGGCCGCCTCGAGGTCGCCCACCAGGCGGGCGACGGTCGCCACCGCCGCCCACCAGTGCGCGCGGAACACCTCCTCGTACGGCCCGCTCAGCCGCCGGCCCCCGCCGGGTCGCCCGCCGGGATCTGCACCACCGGGCGCACCTCCACTGTGCCGTTGAGCGCGGTGGGCACGGTGGCCGCCCAGCGCAGCGCCTCGTCCAGGTCCGCGCAGTCGATCAGTGTGTAGCCGCCGAACTGCTCCTTGATCTCAGCCGCCGGGCCGTCGGTGAGCAGCGTCTCGCCGTCGCGCACCTGGACCGTGGTGGCGGTGGCAGGCGGCTGCAGCGGCCCGCAGTCGATCAGCACCCCAGCCCGGGCCATCGCGTCGGTGGCGGCCCGCCAGTCGCTGATCATCTGCTGGCCCTCCGGCGTGCCCGGGGCGGGCAGCGGCTCGTCCGGTCCGTACAGCAGGAACAGGTACCTCATGGTGATCTCCCGTCGTATCCGGCTTTGCCGGTTAGTCGAACGGGCCGGGCCGGGATCGACAGGTGCCAGCGGCTACTCGTCGACGGTTTCGACGAACATCCGCGAGCCGGGTGGCGCGATCTTCCCGTAGTCGGCCGCGGTGGCCTGCCCCTCGGCGGAAGCGAACGCGGCGTCCATCGCCGACCGGTCGGCGAAGTACAGCTCGGCGATCCGGTAGAAGGAGTGCTCACCGCCGTCGAGCGCGCCGTCGATGCGGCCCGCCTCGAACCGCTGCAGCCCGGGTATGGCCTTGACCAGCGGCACGTGCACGGTCAGGTAATGCTCGTCAAAAGTGATCGGTTCGGAAGGGTGGGAGTACAGCACCACGAGTTTGACCGTCATTCCGGCACCGTACCTCCGAATCGGCTGGTTCGGGGCACCGCAGCAGGCCCAGGATGCTGGCAGACTGGACAGATGTCGGCAACCACGATGACCGGCCGCGTGCCCGCAGAAACCAGCACCACCCTCGAGCCCTGCGTGCTGCTCAAGGTGGGCGAGATCGTCCTCAAGGGCGGCAACCGGCAGTACTTCGAGCGCATGCTGCAGGCCAACCTCCGCCGCGCGCTGCGCGACCTGGCCCCGGTCCGGCTGTGGAACCGCAACGGCGTCATCCTGGTCCGGCTGGCTGACGGCCACGGCCAGCTGGCCGGCCCAG
>DATCUG010000117.1:0-15658 GCA_036567525.1 Streptosporangiaceae bacterium
CGACCCGTCGCGGGTCCAGTCGGCCAGCCCGAACACCCGCTGGCCCACGGTCAAGCCGGTGGTGCCGTAGCCCAGTTCGCTGACAACACCCGACAGCTCGTGTCCGGGCACGCTGGGGGTTCGGTCGCGGCCGGCCCGATCGGTCCACGTGCCCGGCCAGTCCAGCTCTCCCGGGGTGAACCCGGCCGCGCATTTCGATGTGCTGTCTGGTAGGCAGCTGGAGCTCGTTGTCATCATGGTGTTCGTCCAGCAGTTGTGATCTTCCAGCCCCGTACGCTGAAGTCAGGCGGTCTCGGCTTGGAGGATCGGGGCCACCGGCTGGCGGGCGCCCATGCTGGCCGGGATCGCGGTCAGAGCGGCCACCGCCAGCAGCGTTCCGAAGAAGGCGAGGACCAGCCACCAGGCAGGCGGGACTGTGGTGACGTCGCCATGATTCGCGGCCGAGAACAGCCCGATGCCCAGCGGGATGCCGATCAGCACGCCAGGGCTGGCAGACAGCACCTGGGCGGCCAGTACCCCCCCGGTGACCTGCTCCGGGCTGGCGCCGAGGGCCCGGGCCACGGCCGAGGCGTGGCGGGCGTCGAGCACCGTCGCCCAGGCGGTGAAGACGGCGTTGAGCGCGGACAGGGTCAGCAGCACGACGGTGAGAACCAGCAGCATTTGAGTGTCCCGGGCGATCACCGGGTCGATCAGGCCACTTCCCGCGCCAAGCCCTTTCTCGTCCGCCGTGGCATGGAACGCGAGCACCGCGACCACGCCGGTCATGGTGAGCGCGAGGCAGGCCGCGCTCAGCAGCGCCCGGCGCGGCCGCCGGGCCACCACGCGCAGCCCGAGCAGCAGCGGGACCGGCAGCCGGCGGGACAGCCGGATCAGCATGGCCCGGCGCCGGGGGCGGCGTACCGGGTTGGCCAGCGCGCTGACCGTGCTGGTCCGCGCGGCCCGGATAGCGGGCCAGAGCGTCGCGGCCACGGCCACGGCCAGGGCCACGCCGGCCACCAGCCCGGCGGTCGCGGCGGTGAGCGATGGCGCGCCGGGGGCACCGACCAGGCCCGCACCCGGGCTCGTGATCAGCGGGGCGGCCAGCCGGCCGATGGCCAGCCCGGCGGCGGCCGCGGCCAGCGCCAGGATCAGGTTCTCGGCCATCAGCACCAGCGTCACCAGGGCCGGCGTGGCGCCAACCGCTTTGAGCAAGCCGACTCGCCGGGTGTATTCCGACATCCGGCCGCCGGCCAGGACAGCCAGCGTGCCCACGGCCAGTAGCGAGGCCAGCCAGGCCCCCGGGCTCAGCACGGCCGCCTCGTCCCGGACCAGCAGGCCGTCCACGCTACGGATGTCCTGCCAGGCGGTCAGGCTGGGCGGGATGAACGCAGCGGCGTCACCGCCGAACTGCTGCTGATACCGGTGCACGAATGCCGGGGCGCGGGCTGGGTCGCTGAGCCTCAGGTTGAGCACGTAGCCGAGCGGATCGGACGACGTGGCCAGCGCCTGCGCGTCCGCGCGGGTGATCCAGGCGACGCCGAGGTGCCGCGGGGAAATGCCCCGCGGTCCGAACGGGAGGCCGTAGCTGCAGCTGGTCATGCACATGTTCGGCATGGGCACGCTGGCCGCGGTGACCGCGGTCCCTACCACCCGGAACGGCCGGCCGTTGAGCGTGATGCGGTCGCCTGTCCCGACGCGCAGCGCCTCGGCGTAGGTCCGCTCCAGGACGATGCCGCCGGCGCTGATCCAGTGGCCCGAGGTCAGCCTGGGCTGGTCCACGGTGGCCGGAGTTTGATCGCGTCCTTCTGCCACCACCGCGGCCAGGCACCGGCCGGCCCGGACGACCGCGGAGGCGACCGGATAGACCCCGCTGTGGCCGGTCACCCCGGCCGCATGGCTCAGCGTGCTGGCTTCTTTCCGGACCAGTCCGGCGTTTGCCGCGATCTGCTTCGGCGAGAAGTTCACCTGCCCGGGCGAGGGCGATCCTGGCCCGGGCGGTCCGGGCGTGGCTGGCCCGCTGAACTGGGCGACCACGTCCGGCCCGGTGGTGGCCGCGCGGGTCTGCTGGTACGGGTGGTTCATCACCCCGTTCAATACGAGGCCCAGGGTGAGCACGGCGGTGGCTGAGGTGATCGCCAGTAGCAGCAACAGCGCCTGCCCGGGCCGGCGCCGCAGGTCGCGGGTGGCCAGCCGGGCGACCAGCCGGATCCGGCCCACCAGTCAGCCCTCCAGCCCGGCGAG
Organism: Streptosporangiaceae bacterium; assembly: GCA_036567525.1. GTDB lineage: Bacteria > Actinomycetota > Actinomycetes > Streptosporangiales > Streptosporangiaceae > RYN-230. The sequence continues at coordinate 2,221 of DATCUG010000117.1, forward strand.
CGCGTCAAGACTGCCGGTGGAGCCGCCGGTGAGCCGGGTCTCGTCCACGAACGTTCCGTCCCGCATGCTGATCAGCCGGTCCGCGGTGGCCGCGATCCGGGCGTCGTGGGTGACGAGGACCAGGGTGTGCCCGGCCGCGTGCAGGCTGTCGAACAGCCGCAGCACGTCCAGGGTGGCCTCGCTGTCGAGGTTCCCGGTGGGCTCGTCGGCCAGCATGACGAGCGGGTCGTTGGCCAGCGCACGGGCGACGGCGACCCGCTGGCGCTGGCCCCCCGACAGCGCCGACGGCAGGAAGCCGGCCCGGTCGGCCAGCCCGACCTGCTCCAGCAGGCCCAGCGAACGCCGCCGCGCCGCCCGCGCCGAGCAGCCGGCCAGCAGCGCGGGCAGCTCCACGTTCTCCACCGCGGTGAGCTCGTCCATCAAGTGGAACGCCTGGAACACGAACCCGACCGCGTGGCGCCGCAGCCGGGCCAGGGCCCGCTCGCTCAGCTGGTCGATGCGCTCCCCGGCCAGGTACAGCTCCCCGCCCGATGGCCGGTCCAGCCCGCCCAGCAGGTGCAGCAAAGTGGATTTCCCGCAGCCGCTCGGCCCCATCACGGCCACCGTCTCCCCGGTGGCGACCTCCAGGCTGACCTCGTCCACGGCGCGCACCAGCGTGGCGGACGAGCCGAACTCCTTGCGCAGCCTGCGGGCCCGCAGCACCGGCGCGCCGTCATCCTCGCTCATGATGAGCCCTTCCGGGTGGTCCAGCTCCGCTCGCAGGCTTCCAGCCAGCGCAGGTCGGCCTGGAGCCGGAGCACGATGCCTTCCAGCAGCAGGGCGGCGTCCGAGCCGGCCGGCTCGGCCAGCTCCGCCCGCTGCGCTTCCCGCAGCCGCCGTAGCAGCTCACGCCGCTGGGCGTCCAGGATGGATACGGGGTCAGCCAGCCGTGCCGCTGCGGCCGCGACCAGCTTGAGGTGGAATTCGGCCAGATCGGGGCGGGGCCAGCTGATCTCGGTGAGCCACTCGGCGACCCGCCGCTGGCCAGCCGGGGTGAGGGCGTACACCTTGCGGTCCGGCCGGTCCGGCAGCCCGGCCGTGTGCTCCGCGCTCACCAGGCCGGCCTTTTCCAGCCGGGTCAGCGTGACGTAGATCTGCCCGGCATTCATCGCGCCGCCGAGCGGGCCGAGTGCCTGCCCGAGCCGCGCCCGCAGCCCGTAACCGTGCGAAGGTTCCTTGGCCAGCATGGCCAGCACAATTTCCTGCCGCACAAGACCCTCCTCTAACTGTTAGCTATATAACTAACAGTTAGCCTGAGCATCGTCAAGCCCCCCACTCGATGAGCTTCCCGTTGATGACGTTGCGGCCGCGCTCGCCGAACAGCGCGTCGATGTGGGGGGTAGATGAAGTGCCCTGGGCGCGCAGCCCGGCAGCGGTACGGCTGGCTCGGCGCGCGCACATCTGAGCTCTTTCAGCGGGGGTTGTCGGCGCGCCAGGCGACGTAGTCGGCGACCGCCGCGGCGACGTCGAAGGCCGGCGTGAAGCCGGTGTCGCGGGCAAGCCGGGTGGGGTCGAGGTACGGGCCGTCGTCCTGGCCGTCCGGCCGTCCGGGCAGGTGGCCGGGCTGCAGGCCGGGGGTGATCGCCTGCAGGGCGTCCGCAAACTCGCGGTTGGTGGCCGGCCGGCCGCTGGAGACGTTGTATGTGTCGTGCCGCAGGGTCTCCGCGGTCATCAGGAGGGCGATGGCGCGCCCGGCATCGGGTGCGTAGCAGCAATCAAAGCCGTCGTCGCCGTGCAGCGGCCGCGGCTGCTCACCGCGGAGCACGGCGCTGATGTAGGGCGGGATGTGGAAGAACGGTGATTCCGGGTCGACCAGCGGTCCCCAGATGGTACCGATCCGCAGCACGACCGGCTGGACGCCGCTGCCGTGGAGGCTGTGCGTGGTAAGGGGCTCGACGGCCTTCTTGAAGGCGACGATAAGGTGCGGCAGGTCCGCGGCGGGCAGCGCGAGTTCCTCGTGCCAGCGGGTTTCGGTCCGGCCGATGTACACGCCGATGCTGCTGGCCACGGCGAACCTGCGTACGCCCCAGGTGCGAGCGGCGTCCAGCGCGTTGAGTAGTCCGGTGGTGTCCGTGCGGAAGAAGGAGACCGGATCCTCGCCGGGGATGGTCCCGGCCAGGTGAACGATGCCGCTGATGTCGTGGCGGCCGGCGAGGGCGAGCAAGGCGTCGCGGTCGGTGACGTCGAGGGGTACCACGGTGACCCGCCCGGCGAGGAACGACGGAACCTCGATCCGGCGGTGCCCGGTGACGACGACCTTGTGTCCGAGGTCGGTGAGCGCGCGGGCGGTGTGGGCGCCGATCATGCCCAGCCCGCCGGTGATGAGGATCATCGGAGGACCTCGTAGTGCAGGTGGGTCACGCCGGGGGCCGGGATGGCCTCCAGGCCGCCACCCATCAGGGCGGCATTTTTGCCGTCGGCGGCGGAGACGGCGTGGGCGCTGAAGACTTTGCTCATGTCTCTCCCCCGGTGTTGATCAGATGGCTTGGGGGAAGTCGAAGAACCGGTGCGGGTCGTAGGCGTTCTTCACTGCTGCCAGCCGGGGGTAGTTGCCCGCGTGATACGCCGTGGCCGCATCGCCGAGCGCGGGGTCGGGGAAGTTGGGGTAGACACGCCCTGACCCGTCGGCATGGGCGGTCGCCCAGGAACGATCGACCCACGGGTCGGCCGTGTCGGCGATGTGCTCGAGCAGGAAGCGCTCGGTGCGGTGGGCGAACGCCGTGGCGTCTTCGCTGACCCTGTTGTAGGCCCCGCCCATCGCGGTGAACGTGAGCTGCCGCTGGCCCCCGGTCCTCGGCGCGCCGAGCTGGTTCAGGAGCGACGTGAGGATGCGGTCAGACATCGCGCGGGAGAAGAACTCCGACCGGATCCGCACGGCTGGTTCGGGCAGATCCTGCGGGTCCAGATCGGCGAAAGTGTGTTTCAGGTGGTGATAGGGCAGGCCATCGCGCACCTCGATCGTTGGGGCCACGCCCGCCTGAGTGGTGAACTCTTGCACCAGTTCCCTGGTCGGTCCCTCCCCGAGGATTGAGGCGCCGAAGAGTGTGGCCTGGACAGGTACGCCGGGCTCAGACACAAGGGTGAGGTTGACGGTGAGTTCGTCCGGGGCGTTCGGTGCCCAGGCCTGCCAGGCGGCCACCAGGTCGTCGCAGGTGATGTCTGGCCAGTGCGCCTCGATGCGGGTGGTCACCGGCTCAGGGACGGTGTCGAACCGCAGTGATGTGACTACGCCGAACTGGCCGCCACCGGCGCCCCGCAGAGCCCAGAACAAATCCGGTTCGTGGTCGTGGTCGCAATCCACGACGCTTCCGTCGGCTAGTACGACCTGTGCGCCGGCAAGACGATCGCACGTCAGCCCGTGTTTGCGCCCGAGCAGGCCGATCCCGCCGCCGAGGGTGAGGCCGGTGATGCCGACGGTGGGACCACACCCGGCGGGCAGGGTCTGCCCGTAGTCGCCAAGCGTCGCGTACACCTGTCCGAGGCGGGCGCCGGCCCCGATCGTGGCGACCCGGTCATCTGCCACGCGGATGCCATCGAGGCCGGACAGGTCGAGCACGATCCCGTCTGTCGAGGATCGGCCGGCGAAGCAGTGCCCCCCGCTACGAGGGGCGATCCGGTCCCCGGTGGCTGTTGCGTACTCAATGGCGGCAACGACGTCTGAAACCGAGCGGCACAGAACCACCAGCCGCGGACGCACCTCTCGGTAGGCAGCGCTGGCCGGGCGGCGAATCGCCTCGTAGCCCGGCGAGTCAGGAGTGAACAACTCTCCGTCGAGTGAGGCGCGGAACTCGGCTAGATCGGGCACGAGTTCGAAACTATTGGGCGGCGTGACGACGGGTCTTGAACGAATCGAGCAGGGTCAGGCTCGTAGTGACGGCCTGCTGCGGGTGGCAAGGAAGGGCGTATAGGAGGCAGAGTGCTCATGGCCACAGGCGCACCTGTCGATGCTGCCGCCCAGGAGCTGGCGCGGGGTCAGGCCAGTCAGACGGAGACATTCCCGGCTGAGGTGTGCCTGATCGGCGTATCCCACGTCAACCGCCAATCCCGCCAGGCCATCCGCACCACGCCGACCCGAGGCGGTGGCGCCAGCCTGAGCCAGCGCGAGGAAGCCCTGGAACCGCAGCGTCCGCTGGAGGACCTTAGGACTCACTCCCACCGCGTGCAGGCAGCGGCGACGCAGCTGGCTCGCGGAGAGTCCCAGGTGCCCGGCCAGGATGTCGATGCTGACCGGATGCCAGGGCATCAGCGCCTTCACGGCGTCGCCCACCAGCGGATCCACGCGCACGGCACTTCGGAAATCCCGCAGCAGGTGGGCCTGCAAGCACATGAGGGCCCGCTCGGGCGTCCCGGCCCGGGCAATCGCCTCGACAAGGCAGCCCACCGACCTTCCCCACAGCTCCGCCAGACCCACGCGCTGGTCCACCAGGTCCTCGAGCACCGTGGGAACGGGCGGCGCGGCCCCAGGCTGGAATCGCACACCCACGATGGTGGTGTGCGCCGGAATGACCTCAATCTCCGGCCCGGTCAGCGGACCGGCCAACTGAGGATGGCCACCGATCGGAAAGCGGATCTCGACCCCGCCCGTAGGCAGGTGCCGTTGTACGTACGCCACATCGCCAGTGCGCTGGACCCAGACCGTCCGGACCACACCCGCCAAACCTGGCAACGGCGGATGCTCAACGTAAGACTCCATCACGGTCATGCTCGCACCCAAACGCCCCAGGAGGTGCGGCTCGGGCCGGCACGTCAAGCACACGACCACCCACCAACAGCCAGCCGACGCCCTGCGGCTACAGTCGAAGGCACGATGATCGAGCACACGACCGGCGGCAAGATGTCCCTCGCTCAACTGGCCGACGGGCACAAAAGCCAGCCGTCTACTATCTTGCGCCTCACCGCCGAGCACAGTCCCGGCGGCGCCTACCCAGCCAACGTCGCCGCCTATATCAACGGAGTGTTCCGCGGCACAATCTCCTGCACTGATGCCATGCCCGCGGGACTGCACCTCTACCTGCCCGAATAGCAGGGGAGACTCGCCGGGGGTTAGCCGGGCGTCGTGGGGAGGCTGACCTGCTGGCCCAGGACAGCATTCAGTTGATCACGACGGCGGGGCTGGGTTAGGCGTTGTGCTTTTCCAGGTAGTCGAGGTAGAGGGGGCGCAGCGCGTCGGCCACCTCGGGTGACTCATGGCCGAACGCGTCGTCGATGACCGCGGACAGCTGCGTGACGTCGGCCGCCGTCTCGTCGATGTGGCCGGCCACCGCCTCGCCTTCCGGTATCTCCCTGAGCAGCTGCCAGAGGAACCCGATGTCCAGATGATGCACGGCCCGGCGGACGGCCCGGTCGTGCAGTTCCTGGGAGGAGAGGGCTTCGAGATCCTTCCGGTCAGTCATGGCAGGAACCATACCCCCGCTGCGCGGTCAGCGGCCGCCCGGCCAGCGCGGTGCTGGAGCGGGGCCAGGCCGCTAGCACGCCGTTCCGTTGAACGAGCAGGCCACCGGGCTGCCGGTTGGCCCGGCGGCGTAGAAGATGACCGATACCCGGCCGCCCGGCGCGAGTTGCGCCCCGGCCGACGCGGGCTCTAGGACCAGCACGTCACTGCCCGGGTCAGGGTCGCTCACCGCACCGATCACGAACTGGACCTGGTCACCGGGGAACGTCGCGGTGAACTGCCAGCCGGACAGCATCGCGTTGCTGTGGTTGGTGATCGTGTACTTGCCGATGATGCCGCCGGACCAGAATTCGACCAGCCGATACGTAACCGTCACGAACCCGGGCGCGGCGCTGGCCGGGGTGGTGGCCACCGGCACGGTGGCGGCCATGGTCGGCATAGCCGTGCTGGCCCCCGGCGCCGGGGTGGCGGGTTGAGCGCTCACATCCGGGACCGGGCTGGCCGCAGGCTGGCTGGGCGCGGCGCTGGACGGCCGGCTGCCGCTGGCCCCGGTGACCGGCCTGGCATCGGCCATCATGGCCCGTCCCGACTGATGCGGCAGGAGCAGGATCACCCCGCTGACCAGGGCCATGGCCCCGGCGCCCGCGCTGACCGCCAGGTACCAGCGGTACCGGGCCAGCGCCAGGTACCAGTCCTGCTGGGTGACCCGGCCCAGCCAGCCGGGCCGGGCCCGGCCCCGGCGCCGCCCGCCCGGCCCCGGCCCGGGCGGGTCATCGCCGTACCCAGCGAACAGCGCCATATCCGCGGGCTCACCCGTCACCGGAGCGTCCGCCGGCCAGCCCGGTTCGGATGCGCCGTCCAGCAGGCGCCGCGGGGCGGGCTCGTCCGTCCAGCCACCCAGCCACTGATAAGCAGCCGGGTCGGCGGGCCAGCCATCGGCCGAGTCGTCCAGCGGGCGTTCGGCAGCGGTATGGCCTGGCCAGTCATCCTCGTCCGGCTCGGCCAGCAGACGGTTCAGGGCGGCCTCGCGGCGCCGGCCGCGGCTACCCGGGGCGCGGTCGATCAGGGCCTGGACCCAGCGGTGCTGCCCGGAACGGCGGCGTCGCCCGGGATTACCCATCGCACCGTGAACCGAATCGAGACATGCTCGGTCCCCACATGTCCGGCCCTCAGCGCTAGAGCAGTCCGCACGCGGTACGGACCGGGGCCAATTTAACAACGGCGAGGGCCGGGCGGGCGGCAAACCGCCACAACGACAGGCATTGGCCGGAATCGGCCTATTGAGTGCTGCCGGATGCCGTTTCAGGCGCCAGGCTGGCCGGGGCTGGGCGGCCCCGGGGCGGCTGCGGCCAGCGCGGCACGGACCTTGCTGATCAGGTCACTGGCGGTGAACGGCTTCTGGATGTAGGCCTGCTCCCTGCCGGGGCTGTGCGGCGGCCGGGCCCGGGCCGTGTCGTCGCTGCCGGACATCCGGATGATGGGCAGGCCGGGCCGGAGCACGGCGACCCGCTCGGCCAGGGTGGGGCCGTTCATGCCGGGCATCACCGAGTCGGTCAGCAGCAGCTGGAAATCGCGGGTGGCGGCCAGGATGAGGGCCTCATCGCCGGTGCCGGCCTCCATGGTGGGGTAACCATGCTGGCGCAGGATCCGTGAGGTGACCGCGAGAACGGACGGCTCATCGTCGACGATCAGGACGGTCTCCCGCTGGTGGCCGCCGGCCGCCGGGAGGTGCTGCTCCGGCGCCGCGGGCCCGGGCGCCGGGGCAGGCGGGGTAGCCGCGGCCGGTAGGTAGATCTGGAACGTGGTGCCGTCAACCTCGGCGCTGTCTACCGTGATGCTGCCGCCCGCCTGGGTGACGATGCCATACACGGTGGACAGGCCGAGGCCGGCGCCCTGGCCGTCCTCCTTGGTGACGCAGAAGGGCTCGAAGGCGTGGGCGGCCACCTCCGGGCTCATGCCCCGCCCGGTGTCCTGGACCGAGATCTGCACGTGCCAGCCTGAGGTGACGCCAGGATGCGCGGCGGCGTAGCCGTCGCCGAGCTCGGCGTGCCGCACCGTGATCCGGAACCCGCCGCCGTCCGGCATCGCGTCGCGGGCGTTGACGGCCAGGTTGAGCAGCATCTGCTGGACGCGGCTGGGGTCGGCCAGCACGGTGGCTGGCTCATCGGTCGGCGTGACACGCACCTCGATGTGCGAACCCAGGCTGGTGCGCAGCAGCTCCTTGATGTCACTGATCAGGGTGTTCAGGTCGACCAGGACCGGCTCGGCCGGCTCCTGGCGGCCAAAGATGAGCAGCTGGCGGGCGAGCCGGGCGCCGCGGCTGGCCACCGCCTGGATCTGTACCGCGTCGGCCTGCACCCGGGGCCGGGCCGCGGTCGCCTCGGCGATGAATCCGGCGTAGTTCGTGATGGCGGCGAGCATGTTGTTGAAGTCGTGGGCCATCCCGCCGACCAGCTGGCCCAGGGTTTCCAGCCGCTCGGACCGGCGCCGCTCCTGTTCCAGGGCCCGCCGCCTGGTCTCGGCCTGGTTGCGCCCGGTGATGTCCCGGGCCACGCTCGACGCGCCGGTCACCGTGCCCTGCTGATCCCGGATCGGGGAGATGCAGACCGATACGTCCAGGATGGTCCCGTCCTGGCGGCGGCGCCTGGTCTCGAACGGCTCGATCCGCTCACCGCGGCGAAGCCGGGCGAAGATCGGCCCGAGTTCTGCGCGCCGGTCCGGGGGGATGAGAATGGCCACGTTCTGCCCGACTATCTCCTCGGGCCGGTAGCCGTACATCCGGGCCGCGCCGCTGTTCCAGCTGGTGATGACGCCATCCAGGGTCTTGCTGAAGATGGCGTCATCGGACGACTCGACGATGGCGGCCAGCCGCGCGGCCAGCTCAAACTTCTGTGCGCTGGGATCGGCGCCCGCGGTTCCCATGATCCCCCCAGTGGGCTGGTACGGTTCGGGCTGGCTACGGCTCGGTCAGCACCTCGTGCAGCTTGGCCAGCAGGCTTGCTTCGGAGAACGGCTTCTCGATCAGGTGCACGCCGGGCGCCAGGACGCCCTGGGCGCTGAGCAGCCCCTGGGTGTAGCCGGACATGAACACCACTCGCGTCCCGGGATGCAGCGCCAGCACTTTGGCGGCGAGTTCCTTGCCCTGCATGTGCGGCATGATCACGTCGGTGAGCAGCACCTCGACGTGGCCGAGGCGGTGGGTGAGGGCGGCCAGGGCTTCCTGCCCGCCCGCCACGGCGGTTACCTGGTAGCCGTTCCGGGCCATCAGGCGGCGGGTCACTTCGCGCATGGCGGGCTCGTCCTCGACGACCAGCACCCGCTCGCCGTGGCCGCGCTGCAGGGTGGCGGCGGCCGGCCCGTTCCGTGCGGCCTGCTGCGTGGTGGCCGGCAGGTAGGCAGCGAACGTAGTGCCCAGGCCGGCATCGGAGTAGATCCGCAACTGGCCGCCCGCCTGGGTGATGATGCCGTACACGGTGGCCAGGCCCAGGCCGGATCCTTCGCCCTTGGGCTTGGTGGAAAAGAACGGCTCGCACACCCGGTCCAGGATGTGCGCCGGGATACCGGTGCCGGTGTCGCTGACCTTGAGCGTCACGTACTGAGCGGGCGCCAGGCCGAGCTGGGTGGCGGCGGGCTCGCCGACGTCGGCCATGCCGGTCTGGATGGTCAGCTTCCCGCCCTGGGGCATCGCGTCGCGCGCGTTGACGGCCAGGTTGACCAGGACCTGCTCGATCTGGCCGGGATCGGCCAGCACCGGGCTCAGCTGGCCGGCCAGGTCGGTGATCAGCTCGACATGCTCACCCAGCGTGCGGAGCAGGAGCTGCTCGACGCCGTTGACCACATCGCTGAGGTTCAGCGCCCGGGGCTGGATGACCTCCTGGCGGGCGAACGCGAGCAGCTGGTGAGTCAGGCTGGCGGCCCGCTCCGCGGCCCGTTCGACCTGGGTGATGTCGTCCCGGATCTCGGCCAGGTTCAGGGTGGCCGCCGGGTCGGCCAGCTGCTCGCTGACGAACGCGGCGTAGTTGGAGATGACACCGAGCAGGTTGTTGAAGTCGTGGGCTACCCCGCCGGCCAGCTGGCCCAGGCTCTCCAGCCGCTGTGACTGGTGCATCTGGCGTTCCAGCCGGTCCCGTTCGGCCTGGGTGAGCAGCCGTTCCCGCTCGGCCTGGATCTCCAGCCGCTCGGTCACGTCCCGGACGGCCGCGGTGACCAGGATGCCTTCGTCGGTCTCGATGGCGGACAGCGATATCTCGGCCGGGAACGTGCTGCCGTCGCGGCGGCGGCCGGCTAGCTGCATGTCGGCGCCCATCGGCCGGGGCTGCGGCGCGACGCTGTAGCCGGCCCGGTGGCTGGGGTGGATCTCCCGGGCGCCGTCCGGGACCAGGATCTCCACCGGCTGGCCGATCAGCTCGTCCCTGGGGTAGCCGAACAGCCGCTCGGCCTGGGCGTTGACCAGCGCGATTCGGCCGTCCTGGGCGGCGCAGATCATCGCATCCGGAGCCGCCTCCAGCAGTGCGATGAACCGGTCCTGGGCCCGCTGCTGCTCGGTCACGTCCCGGCCCACCGTGGAAACCCCGATGATCGTGCCCCGGTCGTCGGCGATCGGCGACAAGGTCAGCGCCACGGTGATCATGGTCCCGTTCTTGCGTACCCGGCGCGACTGGTACTGCTCCACCTGGCCGCAGGCCACCTTGGCATGCAGCCGCGCTTCCCGGTCGCGGTCTTCGTCCGACATGATCATCCTGATGTGTCGGCCGATCATTTCCTGCGCCGTGTACCCGAACATCCGCTCCGCGCCGGGATTCCAGCTGGTGACGATCTGATCCAGGTTCTTGCCGATCACGGCGTCGTATGAGGACTGGACGATCGAGGCCAGCCGGGCCGTCGTCTCGGCCGCCCGGCGGCGTTCGGTCACGTCCCGGACGGCCGCGGTGACCAGGATGCCTGCGTCGGTGTCGATGGCGGACAGCGATATCTCGGCCGGGAACGTGCTGCCGTCGCGGCGGCGGCCGGTCATTTCCAGGCCGGCGCGCATCGGCCGGGGCCGCGGATCCCCCAGGTAAGCGGTCCAGCGATCGGGATGCAGCTCCCGGCTGCCGTCGGGGACCAGGATCTCCGCTGGCTGGCCGATCAGCTCGTCCCTGGGATAGCCGAACAGCCGCTCGGCCTGGGCATTGACCAGCGCGATCCGGCCGTCCTGGCTGGCACAGATCATCGCATCCGGTGCTGCCTCCAGGAGCGCGGTGAATCTGTGGTCAGCGAGCTGCCCCATGCCGCCACCAACTGTATGTAGTCACTTAATAGCTGAAAGTTATCATCATCGGTCAAGTGGCGGTCACGCAGGCTCAGCCAGCGGGCCGCGTGCTGCGTGCCGGGTGCCGGGCACGGGGTGACGGGCACCGGGTGCCGGAGTGGGGGCCAGCGACTTACCCGCCTATATTGCTTTAGTAGTCGTATAGCTACAATCAGTGACTACTTGTTTCACCTGGCCGCGCGCGTAGCGATGTGACCTTAGGGGGGCCGATGGAGGACAGCGGGCTCGCCCCGGTGCGGATCTTGGTGATCGACGATGACCTCGTGTTCGGTCAGTGGGCCGCCCAGTTGCTGCAGACCGAAGGCCGGTTCGAGGCCAGGCACGTTTCTGACCCAGTCGCCGGGCTGGAGCACCTCGAGGACGGGACCTGGGACCTGGTGCTCACCGACCTGGAGATGCCCAAGATGGGCGGGCTGGAACTGCTGGACCGGATCGGGCGGCTGCAGCCGGACCTGCCGGTGGCCATCATCACCGGGCACGCGACCGTGGACCGTGCCGTCACGGCGTTCCGGAAATCCGCCGCGGAGTTCATCCAGAAGCCCATCTCGGCGACCGACTTCCTGACCGCGGTCCAGGCGCTGGTGAAGCGCGGCCGGCAAGCCCCGGGCAGCCAGCGGGAGATCGTGCTGGCGGTCGGGGCCCATCCGGGCGATGTGGAGATCGGCGTGGCCGGGACGCTGCTGGCGCACAAGTCGGCGGGCGACTCGGTGGCGATCCTGACGCTGGCCAGCGACGGACCGGGAGGCCAGGCCGGGCAGGCGCACGGGCTGCAGCACGCCGCCCAGGTCATCGGGGCGCGGCTGTTCCTGGCCGGGCTCGGTGACGCGGACATCGCGGAGGGCGAGCCGACGATCGGGGTGATCGAGGAGGTCATCACCAATTTCCGGCCGACCGTGCTGTACACGCACTCGATGCACGATGTGCACCAGGCGCACCGGCACACGCAGCAGGCCGCCATCGTGGCGGCCCGGCAGATCGGCCGGGTCTACTGCTTCCAGTCGGCCACCCCGACGGTTGACTTCCGCCCGACCCACTTCAGCGTTATCGACAGCCATGTCAGCCGCAAGCTGGCGGCCATCGACGCGTTCGCGGACCAGCCAGAGGAGCGCCACTACCTGCAGCCTGACCTGATCGTGTCGACCGCCCGCTACTGGTCCAGGTTCTGCGGCGGCAGCCTGGCCGAGCCGTTCGAGGCGGTCCGCGACCGGGCCCCGGTCCGGATGCCGGCTGGCGCCGGGGGGCTCATCCACCCGGTACCGGACGACCGGCCCACCGCGGGCCCGGACGACCTGGGCTGGGGCCGGGCCCCCGGCCGGGGCCAGGACGGCCCGGGCCGGGGCCAGGACGAGCCCGGACGGGACCAGGACGAGCCGGGACGCCTGGCCCGGATCGTGCACCTGCCGGGGCTGCGATTAACCCGCCGGACCGTGACATAACCGGCCGGCCGGAGGTGTGATTCGCGTGCGCATTCTGATATTCCATGGCTATTCCCTGCGTGGCCCGGGCAGCAATGTCTACATCGCTGAGCTGACCCGGTGCCTGGTCCGCCAGGGACATGACGTCCAGCTGCTCTGCCAGGACCAGAATCCGGCCGAATCCGATTTCGTAGACGCGGTTGGCCGGTGGCCCGCCGGGCGGCTGCGCGTCAATGGCGTGCACCGGCCGGCCCGCTGCACCGCATACGTGCCGGATATCGGCGGCCTGCTGCCGGTCTACGCGACCGGGTATTTCCCGGGCTACCAGGCCCGGCCTTTCCCGCAACTGACCGAGGGCCAGGTCGCGGATTACCTGGCGGCCAACACAGCGGCAGTCCGCGACGTGATCAGCCTGGCCGAGCCGGATTATGCGCTGGCCAACCATCTGGTGATGGGGCCGGCCATCCTGGCCCGCGCACTGCCCGGCCGGGTGCCGTACGCGGTCCGGGTACACCGGTCGGCGCTGGAGCAGACCGTCCGGCCATACGTCTGGCGATTCGGCGGCTATGCCCGGCAAGGGCTGGCCACCGCCGATGTGGTGCTGGTCGGGTCGGGTCAGGCGGCGGAAGAACTGTGGGAGGTCATGCGCCAGCCCGACCTGCCCGCTCGTACCCGGCTGCTCCCCCCGGGCGCCGAATTCGCGGCTCACCGCGTCAATCCACCAGGGAATCGGGGGGATAGTGGCGATGCGTATCCTGGTATTTCACGGCTATCTCTTGCGGGGCACCGGAAGTAACATTTACAACGTCGAACTGGCCCGCTGGCTGGTACGGCTCGATCATGAAGTCCACCTTTTCTGCCAGGACGACCAGGCGGCAGAGCTGGATTTCGTAGACGCGGTCGGCCGCTGGCGCGGCGGCCAGCTGCATATCGAGGTCTATCGTGAGCCGGTCCGGTGCACCGTCTATCTGCCCGATATCGGCGGCCTGCTGCCGGTCTATGTGGCAGACGAGTATGCGGGCTTCGAGGCGAAGCCGTTCGCCGAGCTGACCGACGCCGAGATCGAACGTTACATCGAGGCTAACGGTGCGGCGGTCCGCGAAGTCGTCGCGGCCACCAACCCGGATGCGGCGCTGGCCAATCACCTGGTGATGGGGCCGGTGATCCTGGCCCGGGCGCTGAACGGCCAGGTCCCTTACGCGGTCAAGATCCACGGGTCCGCGCTCGAGTACACGGTGCGCCCGAACGCGGACCGGTTCCTCGGTTATGCCCGGGACGGGC
>DATCUG010000118.1:0-5891 GCA_036567525.1 Streptosporangiaceae bacterium
GGCACTGGCCGACCGTCGAGTGGTGACCGCCCAGGCCACCCTCCGCGACGTAAAGGTTCCCGTCCGGGCCGAAGGTCAGCCCGCGCGGGTTGTTCAGGCCGGTCGCGAACACCGAGACCCGCGCGCCGTGCTGCCCGGCTGGCAACGGGCGCGCCTGCGCACTCCCGGCAACAGCGAGAAAAGTGACCAGTGCGAGGGCGGCTGGCGCCGCCAAGAACCGTCTCATCATGCTCCCCCTCCACATGGGCTAGTGCGGTGAATGTTCGGGGGAGGTTTCGGACGTTACCCCTGGCCCATCGCTTGTGCAATGAAAGAACTTCAGTTATCCGATGAGTAATTCAAATACTGCTAGCCGACGATCACCAAAGGTGGCGGCGGGGCGCTTTCGTATTAGCCGGGGCTTTGTGACAGTTGACTAGCACTTGGGCCGCTGCGACGTGGGGTCGTAGAACGGGCGGAGCGAGGCGCGGGCCGGGACCCGCTCACACGCGATCTCGATCTCATAGCGCCCGTCGCGGTACCACGACGGCTCGGTGCCAGGGGCCGGCGCGGTCACGTAGCCGAGCCCGACCGTGGCGCCCAGCGTGTGCCCGTAGCCGGCCGAGGTCAGCCGCCCGACCAGCGCGCCGTCGCGGTAAATGGGCTCGTCGTGGAACGCGAACGCGTCCGGATCCGCCAGCGCGAATTGCAAGAGCCGCCGCGTCACACCCTTTTCTTTCTGCCTAACGATGGCATCCCGGCCGGTGAAGCCGGCCGGTTTATCCCACGCCACCGCGAAGCCAAGACCGGCTTCCAGCGGGCTGTCGCCAGCCGAGATGTCGTGCCCCCAGCTTCGGTACCCCTTCTCCAGCCGCAGCGAGTCCAGGGCGTGGTACCCGGCGTGCCGCAGCCCGAGCGGCGCGCCGGCCTCGGTGAGCGTGTCGTACACGTGACTGGCCAGGTCGGCCGGGATGAGCAGTTCCCAGCCGAGCTCGCCGACGTAGGTGATCCGGGTGGCCCGGACGAAGCCGCAGCCCAGGTCGATTTCCCGGGAGGTGCCGAACGGGAACGCGGCGCTGGACAGGTCGGCGTCGGTGAGCGGCTGGAGCAGCCGCCGGGAATCCGGGCCCATCACCGGGATCATGGCCAGCGACGTGCTGATGTCGGCCACGGTGACGAACTCGCTATCGCGGATGCTGCGCTGCAGCCAGTCCAGGTCGCGGCCGACCGTGGCCGGGCCGGACAGGACCAGGAACTGGGTGGGGGCCAGCCGGGTCACGGTCACGTCGGCCTCGATGCCGCCGCGCTCGTTCAGCCACTGGGTGTAGACGATCCGGCCCGGCTCGACCGCGACGTTGTTGGCGCAGACCCGCTGCAGCACCGCCTCCGCGTCCCGGCCCTGGACCAGCAGCTTGCCGAACGACGACGTGTCGAAGATGGCCACGCCGTCGCGGACCGCGCGGTGCTCGGCGGCCGAGTGCTCGAACCAGTTCGGCCGGCCGAACGAGTACTCGTAGGTCTTGGGCACGCCGGGCGGGGCGTACCAGTTGGCCCGCTCCCAGCCGAGCAGCTCGCCGAACACCGCCCCGGCCGCGGCTATCCGGTCGTGCAGCGGGCTGCGGCGCAGGCCGCGGGCGCTGCTGCGCTGCTGGTAGGGCCAGTGGATCTCGTAGGCCAGGTCCAGCGTCTCGGTGACCCGCTGCTCCAGGAACCGGCGGTTGGTCTCGTGCGGGGCGGCGCGGCGCGGGTCGGTCTCGGGGAGGTCGATCGACGGGTAGCCGTCCACGATCCAGTCGGCCAGCACCGAGCCGGCCCCCGGGCCGCTGAGGAAGCCGACCGAGTTGAACCCGGCGGCCACGAAGTAGTTGCGCAGCCCGGCGGGCTGGCCGAGGTGGTACAGCCCATCAGGGGTGAAGCTCTCCGGGCCGCAGAAGTGCAGCCGGATGCCGGCGTCGGCCAGCACCGGCAGCCGTTTGATCATCGCCTCGTAGAACGGCCCCAGGTGGTCCCAGTCCTCGGGCAGCCGGGTGAACTCGGCGCCGGCCGGGATGCCGTGGGACGCCCACGGGTAACTGCCCGGCTCGAAGAAGCCGACCATGAGCCCGGCGCCCTCGTTCTTCACGTAGGCGTACTCGGGGGCGGTCTTGATCGTGGGCAGGCCGGGCGGCAGGCCCGGGATCGGCTCGGTGACGATGTAGTAGTGGGCCAGCGCCTGCAGCGGGACCTGGACGCCGGCCAGCGCGCCGAACTCGCGGCCCCACATGCCGGTCGTGTTGACCACGTACTCGGCCTGGATGGGGCCGACGCTGGTATCGACGCCGGTCACCACGTCGCCCTGGCGCCGGACGCCGGTGACGGTGGTGTTCTCCAGGATGGTGACGCCAAGCTGGCGGGCCCCGGCGGCCAGCGCCATCGTGGTGTCGGTGGCGTTGCCCCGGCCGTCGTCCGGGTAGTACACCGCGCCGGCCAGGTCACCGGCGTACAGCGGCGGGAACAGCGTGACCGCCTCGTCCGGCGTGATCAGCTCGGCCCGGATGCCGTTGCCGTGCGCGGCCGACGCGGCGCGGCGCAGTTCCGCCCAGCGGTCCTCGTCGTCGGCCAGGTGCAGCGTGCCGGTGCGCTCGAAACCGGGGCTGAACCCCGTCTCTTCTTCCAGGGACTGGAAGACCCGCAGGCTGCGCTGGACGATCTCCCGGGTGCCGGACGTCGGGCGGGCCGTGGTGATCAGGCCGGCCGCGTGCCAGGTGGTGCCGGACGTCAGCTTCCGGCGTTCCACCAGGATGACATCGGACCAGCCGCGTTTGGCCAGGTGGTAGGCGGTGCTGCAGCCAGCTACCCCGCCCCCGACCACGACGGCCCGGGCGGTGCGATTGGTCATGAGGTCATGGCTGCTTTCGGGTCAGCGGCACGGGTCCTGGAGCGCAGCGCCCAGCCCAGCCGGTGCCCGGCCGCGTAGTACACCACCGCGCACAGCAGGATCACCGGGGTGGACGCGGTGATCAGGTTGTACACATGCACCCCGGTGCCGAACGACTGGGCCCATGAGATGAGTGTGGTCGATCCGGCCAGCCAGAGCCAGAGCACCACCCCACCGGCCCAGATGATGATCGCACCAAGGTTGAAGCCGCCGGTGAACCAGTACGGGCCGTGCCGCCGGTACAGGTCGGGCACGGAAAGCTGCTCGCGGCGGAGCAGGAAGTAGTCGCCCAGCGCGATGCCCCAGTACGGCGCCTCCAGCGCGCCGACCACGGTCAGGATGTCGTTGAACTTGGCCGACAGCGTGCCCTGGTAAAGGAACGGGATCGACGGGATGGCCACCAGCAGCACGATCAGGTGGTAGCTGACCTTGGGGATGGCCACCTTGAGCGCCATGGCCGACGCGTAGAACAGCATCGCGCAGTTGATGATGGTGGAGAACACGATGATGAAGATGGCCGGGATGCCCAGCCCGGACTTGGTCGCCCAGGCACTCGGGTCGGCGGTGCCGAACGCGAGCGCGGCCATCCCGCCGATCACCGCGAAGATGATGCTGATCACGGTCAGCCCGCCCCACGCCCCCCAGAACGCGGCCTTCTGCGTCTTGGCGAACCGGTTCCACGAGCCCATGTACGGGAACCAGGAGATGTTGTACGCCACCGCGGACTCGATCGCGTAGGCGAACGTGACCGAGTGAGTCGGGTGGATGGCGTTCAGTTTGCCCCAGCTATAGGACGCCAGCAGCTTGCCGAAGAGCACCAGCGCGAACAGGATGAGCAGCGGCACCGCGTACTTGACCAGGCGGAACACGGTCTTCGGGCTGATGTACAGCATGATGACCGGGATGATGATGCCGCAGATCAGCGCGAACAAGGTGAACCAGTTGGCGCCGAAGCTGGTGGAGAAGTCCCCGGTCCTGGTCAGCTCGCGCACCGCGGCAATGCCGGAGTTGCCGGCGATCTGGGCCAGGATGCCGATCCAGCCGAAGTTGATGGCGACCAGCAGCACCACGCCGATGTAGGAGCCGTAGGTGCCGAACGTGGACCGCATGCCGACGTACTCGTCCACGCCGTAGCGGGCGCTGCGCAGCCCGGTCAGCGTGGGCCACAGGCAGCCGAGCAGGCTGCCGACCACGGTCGCGACGATCAGACCCGCGACGCCGATGCTGGCCGCGTAGTAGCCGCCGAGCAGGAACGTGGTCAGCAGCACGTTGCCGCCGGCCCACAGCCAGAACATCAGCAGCGTGCCGGCGTACCGGTCCTTGCGGGGCAGCGGGAGGACGTCCTGGCCGTACCGGGAGGAGCTGGGCTGGACGCTGTCGACTTCGGTAGCAGACACGGCGCCCTCCTTCAGTGTCCGAGGGCGGCCCACCAGATCGCGGCGATGATGGTCACCGCGAGCGTGGCGAGCGTCCAGGTGATCAGCGCGGACCAGGGCAGCCGGTCCGCGCCGCTGGGCTCTTCCAGCACGAGTTCCAGCTCGGCCGGGTCGACGAGCATGTCGGAGGCCGGGATGGCGTGCAGGGCGTCGAGTTGAGTCTGCTGGGTCTGCGCTTCGTTGCCGGTCGGGCTCATGGGCCGGCCTCCTAGCCGCTAGCCGAGGTCGAAGACGATCTGCTTGGTCTCGGTGAGGGCGTCCAGCATCCAGGAGGACAGCTCACGCCCGGTTCCTGACTTGTTCCGGCCGCCGAACGGGGCCAGCTGATCCCAGTAGTTGGTGGTCTCGTTGACCATGACCGTGCCGTGGTTCAGTTCCCCGGCGAAGTGCCAGGCCTGCCGGAGGTCGTTGGTGAAGACCGCCGCGGTCAGGCCGTAACCGGTCGCGTTGGCGATGGTGATCGCCTCGTCGTCGGTGCCGAACGTCATGACGGGCGCGACCGGGCCGAACGTCTCTTCCCGGGCGACGAGCATGTCCGGGGTCACGCCGTCCAGGATGGTGGGCGCGAAGTACAGGCCGTTGCTGGTGCCGCCGGTGAGCAGCCGGGCGCCGCGCGCGGTGGCGTCGTCGACGTGCTGGCGGGTCTGCTCCAGCACGCCCTGGTTGCACAGCGGGCCCATGTCGGTGGCGTCGTCCAGTGGGTCGCCGACCTGGAGCTTGGCCACCCGCTCGGCCAGCCGGTCCAGGAATGGCTGACGGACGGACTCGTGCACCAGCACCCGTTCCGCCGCCGTGCAGCACTGCCCGGCCAGGTAGTAGCAGCCCATGATGGTGGCGTCGGCGGCCCGGTCCAGGTCGCCGTCGGCGCGGACGATGATCGGCCCGTTGCCGCCCAGTTCCAGCACCCGCTTCTTCAGCCCGGCGGCCGACGCGATGGCCTGCCCGGTCCTGGTCGAGCCGGTGAACACGACCGCGCTGATGTCCGGGTGCTCGACCAGCGCGCGGCCGGCGCCGCCTTCCCCGGTGACCATGTTGACCGTGCCGGGCGGGAAGCCGGCCTCGTGGAAGATGTCGGCCAGCATGGGCGACGACAGCGGGGCGTACTCGCTCGGCTTCCACACCACGGTGTCGCCGATGGCCAGCGCGTAGCAGATGGCGATGGCCGCGATGTCCACCGGGAAGTTCCACGGCGTGATGACCGCGACCACGCCGGCCGGTTCCTGGGTGACCACGATCCGCTTGTGGTTGCTGCGCTCCTGGGTGGATGGCAGCACCTGGCCGCGGTAGCGCAGCACGTCCTCGGCAGCCCGGCGGAAGTGCTCGCAGGCGTACTCGACCATCTCTTCCCGTGACTCCCGGATGGTCTTGCCCATCTCGGTGCTGATCTGCTGGGCGATGGCCTCGTTGCGCGCCTGGCACACGCCGTAGGCGCGGTACAGCAGGTCGACCCGCTCCACCAGCGGGGTCCGCTTCCAGGCCGGGAACGCGGCCCGGGCCGCGGCCACGGCGCTGGCCACGTCGTCGGGGCCGCACCGGGTGACGGTGCCGACCGGCTCGCC
>DATCUG010000119.1:0-3974 GCA_036567525.1 Streptosporangiaceae bacterium
CGGCCCGCCGGGCGGCGGGAATGGGCGGCCAGCGCCGTGCTCGGGCTGTCGATGGCCGGCGCGGGTTCCGGCGGCGCCGCCTGGGCCGAGCAGCAGCTGCCCGCCGGGACCGCCGCGCTGCTGCTGGCCAGCATCCCGGTATGGCTCGTCCTGGCCAGCCACCTGGCCGGCCTGGAGCGCATCAGCCGGCGCGGGGTGGCGGGCCTGCTGCTCGGCCTGGCCGGGGTAGCGGTGCTGGTGAACCCGCTCACCGGCGGCGCGCCGGACCTCACCGCTTCGGCCGTGGCGCTGGGCGGCGCGCTGCTGTGGGGCTGCGGCTCGGCTTACGCCAAGCGCGCGCCGCACCCCGGGCAGCCGCTGCTGGGCAGCGGCATACAGCTGATCTGCGCGGGCGCCGCCCTGTGCCTGGCCGGCGCGGCCAGCGGCGAGCTGAGCCGGCTGCACCCACGGGCCCTCGGCTCACCGTCCGCGCTGGCGGCTGGCTACCTGGTCGTGTTCGGCAGCCTGGTCGCGTACAGCAGTTACGAATGGCTGATCCGCCATGCCCCCGCGCGGCTGGCCGGGACGTACGCGTTCGTCAACCCGCTCGTCGCGGTCCTGCTGGGCTGGTGGCTGCTGGCCGAGCGGGCCGGCGGCCGGACCCTGCTGGCTGCCGCGGCCATTGTGGCCAGCGTGGCCCTGCTCGTCACGGCTGGGCGCCGGCCGAAGCCGGCGCCCAGCGTCCCGGCGCCAATCAGCCAGCCGGCTAGCCGGGCGGGCTGGCGCACGCCGGCTACTGACGGGAGAACTGCCGGGCGCAGGTGAAGTTCCCGGCCTGGCTGGTGGCGCCGTGGCCGGTGTAGCGGGCCACCAGCGGGTAGGCACACAGCGGCCGGGACAGGGTCACCTGGCCGGTGGTGGGGTCGGTGACGGTGCCGGGGATCGAGGCTGGCGCCTGGCCGTGTTCCACCCACCGCACCACGGCCGCCAGCGGGTCGGCCGGGGCCGGCCCGGCTGCGCTGGAGCAGTGCTGCGCGCCCGGGGCGAGGAACAGCCGGGCAAACGAACTGGTGGCCCGCGGCCCGCCCATGGCCCGCTGGACGCGCTGGTAGTACTGGACGGTGCCCTGCGGGAAGATCAGCTGGTCGGCCAGGCCGTGCCAGATGAGGATCTTGCCGCCGTGCTGCCGGAACGCGCTCAGGTCCGGGTTGGCGGTGGCGATGACGGCGGAGAACTCGGCGACGGACCGGGCGAAGAGCCGGCCGAACTGGGCGTAGCTCAGGGTCGTCCAGTCCCAGGTGGGATTCTGCTGTACCCAGGTGCCCAGCCAGCTCACCGCGATGGGGAACGGGGCCGGGGTAGTGACCCCGTTCGTGGTGGTGGTCGCGGCCAGCCCGGCCAGGGACGCGCCGCGTTCCAGCCCGTACCACAGTTTCTTTCCGCGGGTGCTGACCGGCCCGGCCCAGATCTTGTTCATCACCGCGGCGTCGGCCGCAGTGATGGTGCCGCACGGCGTCTGCACCCCGATCAGCCGGCTGGCGTTCCAATGGCAGCCGGCCAGGTTGCTGATGATGCCGTCGGTGACGCCGTCCTTCGCGTCGCAGGCCTTGATCACCGCGGCGGTGAAGGCATCCTCCTTGCAGGTCGGCAGGGCGTCGTGCATCTGGTTCATGACCAGGGCGGGCCAGATCTCGGCCGGGATGAACCTGGTCCAGTTGATGGCGGGCGCGCCGGAGACGATGCCGTTGTAGTCGGCCGGGTAGCGCTGCGCCTCCATCAGGCCCTCACGGCCACCGGTCGAGCAGCCGTAGAAGTAGGACGCCCGCACCGCGCTGGGGTAGTAAGCGTGGGTGACCGCCTGGCCGGCCACGGTCATGTCGTGGATGCCGGCCGAGGCGAAGTCAGTGATCAGCGGCCAGTTGAGCTGACCGCGGCTGGTCAGCGCCCAGCTACTGGCCAGTGCGCTGGCGTCCGGGATTCCGCAGTCGGTGGAGGCGCCCGCGTAGCCGGCGTCAACGGCCTCCTGCAGCGAACCGGCCACCTCGCCGGGGGCGGTGTAGGTGATACCGCAGGAATAGCCGCCGCCACCGATGCCCTGGAACCGGCCGTTCCAGGTGGCGGGCAGCCAGACGGCGATGTGGATCCGGTTACCCGCGTGGTCGGTCTGGGTCAGGCTGACCGCGCAGAAGTCCGGCAGCCCGGTGACCGGGGTAGCGGTGCCGGGCGGGTGAAGCTGCCGCTGGTGTCGAAGACGGCGGCGTCAACCGTGACCCGGGCCAGGCTGAGCGCCGAGCTTAAGTACGCGGTGCTGCAGTGCGGCTGCGGGGTGGCAGTACGGCTGTCAAGGCATCCGTAGACAGATCCGCCGGCTGGCGCCGGCCGAAACCGCGGGCCCGGTGGGCAAGCTCTAACCACGGGTTGATGCGCCCGGCTGGCCCGATCGGGACTATGGAGTCAAGGCCAGTGCGAGCGGAGGTGCGCGAGATGGACGACCGGCAGCGGATGCGGGCCTCGGACCAGGACCGGCAGCAGGTGGTGGACCGGCTGCGCGGCGCGGTGGCGGACGGCCGGCTGCGGATGGACGAGTTCGAGCAGCGGATGGCGCAGGCTTACCAGGCGGTGACCTACGGCGATCTGGAACCGCTGTGCGCGGACCTGCCCGCGCCGGCCCCAGCGGCGCCGGTGGCGGCGCCGCCCGCCCGGGTGCGGCCGGGCGGTGTGCTGGCCGGCCTGCCGGCCGCGCTGCGCGTGCTGTGGACGATCTGGCTGGCCGCCGTGCTGGTCAACGTGGTGGTCTGGGTCCTGGTCAGCGCGACCAGCATGCACCTGGCCTACCCGTGGCCGCTGTGGGTGGCCGGCCCGTGGGGCGCGGTGCTGCTGGCCAAGTCGGTCGGCTGCCGCCGGCCGGTGGCGCGGGGTTGATCCCAGCCTGGGTCAGGTGGACCGGCCTGGCCGCGATCACCGCGTTCGTGGCGATCGGGCTGGCCCGGCTGAACCCCAGCCCGCCCGTGGCCGTGGCCGCCGCCGTGGTGGCGGTGGCCGCGGCGGCGGCGCTGGCCGCGCGATGGCGGCCGGTGCTGGGCTACGCGGCGCTGGCCACCGGCGGCGTCGCCGTGCTGGGCAACGGCACGTCCAGCAACGTCGGCTGGTTCGCGGTCTGCCTGCTCGGCGCATGGTGCATGCTGGCCGGGACCCGCCGGGACGGCCTGGTCTACTGGGGCGGCGCGATGGCCCTGTTCGCGGCCGAGTGGCTGTGGGTGCAGCCCGATCCGGGCTGGGCGGCGTGGCTGGCCGGCACCACGCTCAGCGTGCTGGCCGGCTGGCTCATCCGGCACGAACTCGACCTGGTCGCCCAGTTGCGCGCGGCCCAGGCCGGGCTGGCGGCGCGGGCCCGGGCCGAGGAACGCAATCGGATCGCCCGCGAGCTGCACGACGTGATCGCGCACACGCTGACCGTGCTGCTGCTGCATGTGAGCAGCGCGCGGCTGGCTCTCGAGCACGGCCTGCCCGACGCCGGGCGGGCGCTGGCCGAGGCGGAGCGGCTGGGCCAGGAGAGCCTGGCCGAGGTGCGCCGGGCGGTGGGCATGCTGCACGCCGACGGCGGCACCGGCCACACCGCGCCGCTGCCCGGCGCGGACGGGGTGGCCACGCTGGTGGACCGGTTCCGGTCGGCCGGCGCGGACGTCACGCTGACCGTGGACGGCGACCCGGGCCGGCTGCCCGCCACCACCGGCCTGGCCGTGTACCGGATCGTGCAGGAGGCGCTGACCAACGCGGCCAAGCACGCGCCCGGCGCGGCCACCGCGGTCCGGCTGGCCGTCGGCCCGGACGCGGTCCGGCTGGCCGTGGACAGTGCGGCGCAGCCGGGCACCGGCACCGGGATGGGCCTGCTCAGCATGCGCGAGCGGGCCGAACTGCTCGGCGGGCAGTGCACCGCGGGACCGGGCGGTCAGGGCTGGCTGGTCGCCGCCACCCTGCCCCTTTCCCCCGGCCAG
>DATCUG010000120.1:0-6817 GCA_036567525.1 Streptosporangiaceae bacterium
CGGTAGCCCGGGCGGTGACGTCCAATGCCAAGGTGCTGCTGCTGGACGAGCCGCTGGCCGCGATGGGCGCCAAGGAAGGCGCGATGATCCTGGAGCTGGTCAAGGACCTCAAGCGGCAGGGCCAGGTCTCGATCATCATGATCATGCACAACTACGGCCAGGCGATCGAGGTATGCGACCGGATCAACCTGCTGCAGCACGGCGAGATCACGTTCGACAAGCTGGCCAAGGACACCTCGGTCCAGGAACTGAACGACATCGTGATCGAGGAGTACCGGCGGGCCCTGCAAGAGCGCCAGCGGCAGGAAGGCCAGCAGGCGAGTTAACCCGGCCCGGGTGGTGCGGTGAATCGGGCAGGATGAGCTGGTGCTGACTTCGCTGCGCCGGCTGACCGGAATCACCGCGTGCGCCGCGCTGCTGGCCGTCGCGGGCTGCACGTCCACCGCCAGCAGCACGGGCGGCAGCAGTTCGCCCGCGGCCAGCTCCGGCGGGGCACACGGCGCGGCCCGGGCGGCCGGCGTCTCCGCGCCGCACTGGCATAGCTGCGTGGTGCAGGGGGCCAGCCTGCAGTGCGCCAGCCTGCGGGTGCCGCTGAACTACGCCAAGCCGGCCGGCCGGAAGATCACCCTGGCGCTGACCAAGGTGGCCGCCACCGCGCCCGCCCGCCAGCAGCAGGGTGACCTGCTGGTCAACCCGGGCGGCCCGGGCGGGCCCGGGCGCAGCCTGGCCGCCTTCGTCGCCCAGGGCCTCAGCCCCCAGGTGGCCGCCGACTACAACATCATCGGCTTCGACCCCCGCGGGGTAGGCGCCAGCGTCCCCGCGCTGAGCTGTGACCCGACGTTCTTCACCCGGCTCAGACCGGACTACATTCCACCGAACGCCAGTGCCGAGCAGGTGCTGGTCAACCGGGCGCGCGGTTACGCGGCGGACTGCGAAAGGCGTTTCGGCTGGCTGCTGCCGTACCTGACCACCGCGGACTCGGCCCGGGACATGAACTCCATCCGGGCCGCGCTGGGCGTGCCCACGATCAGCTACTTCGGCTACTCCTACGGCACCTACCTGGGCCAGGTCTACGCCACCCTGTTCCCGCACCGGCTGCGCCGGATGGTGCTGGACTCGGTGGTCGACCCGGCCGGGGCCTGGTACGCCGATAACATCTCCCAGGACTACGCGTTCCAGGGCCGGATGGCGGCGTTCTTCGCCTGGGTCGCCGCAAACCACGCCAGCTACCGGCTCGGCACCACCCGGGCCCAGGTGCAAAAGGCGTGGTACCAGGCCCGGGCCCGGCTGCAGGCGCACCCGGTGCACGGGGTGCTCGGCGCCGACGACTTCGACGACACGTTCCTGCAGGGCGGGTACAGCAACGCCTTGTGGCCCGGGCTGGCCGGTGCCCTGGCCAGCTACCTGCACAGCGGCTCCACCGCGCAGATCGTGAGCCAGTACCAGGCTGAGGGCGTTCAGTCTGAAAATGAGTTCGCGGTCTACAACGCGGTCGAGTGCAGTGACGTCAACTGGCCACGGAGCTGGGCTAAGTGGAACGCGGACACCCGGCGGGTGTACCGCACCGCGCCGTTCCAGGCCTGGGACAACGCGTGGTTCAACGCCGCGTGCGCGTTCTGGCCGGTGCGCGGGCCGGCCAAGCCGCTGCAGATCAAGGGGGCCGGGCTGCCCGGCATCCTGATGCTGCAGGGCGCCCTGGACGCGACCACCCCATACGCCGGCGCCCAGGTCGCGCACCGGCTGCTGCCGACCGCCCGGATGGTCGTGGTGGCCGGCGGCGGCAATCACGGGCAGTCGCTGGCCCAGCCGCCGAACAGCTGCGTGGACGGCTACCTGAACCGGTACCTGGCCACCGGCGCGCTGCCCACCAAGCCCGGGCTGGTCAATGCGACCTGCCCGGCGCTGCCGCCGCCCTCAGCAAGCTGACCGGCGGCGGTGCCAGCCCGGGGGGGAACCCCCCGGAACCCCCCGGCCAACCGAGGGAGGCGTTGCCGATGACCGCCCGCTACCCTGGAAGGGTGCTGCGCACCAAGGCGCTGCGGTCATCGTCGCTGCGCCTGCTCAACGACCGCGACCTCGGCGATGTGCTGGAGTTGTGCGACCGCGACCCGGTGGTGAACGTCTTCGTCAGTTCCCGGGTCCGCGAGGCTGGCCTGGACCCGGTCCGGCTGGGCGGCCAGATGTGGGGCTTCCTGCCCGGCGGCAAGCTGACCTCAGCCTGTTACGCGGGCGCCAACCTGGTCCCGGTGGCGGCCACCGAGGCCGCGGCGACCGCGTTCGCCGGCCGGGCCCGGATGCAGGGCCGGCGGTGCTCGTCGATCGTCGGGCCCGCCGACGCGGTCCGGCAGATGTGGCGCCTGCTCCGCCCGTACTGGGGTGAGCCGCGGGAGATCCGGGACAGCCAGCCGGTGATGGCCATCTCCGGGCCGCCGCTGGCCGCTCCCGACCCGCGGCTGCGCCGGGTCCGGCCGGAAGAGCTCGACGTGCTGCTGCCCGCCTCGGTGGCCATGTTCACCGAGGAGGTCGGGGTGTCACCGCTCGGCCCGGACGGTGGCGCCGCCTACCGGGCCCGGGTGGCCGAGCTCATCGCGCTCGGCCGGGCGTTCGCCCGGATCGAGGACGGCCGGGTGATGTTCAAGGCGGAGATCGGTGCCGTCACCCCGCACGCCTGCCAGGTCCAGGGGGTCTGGGTCCGGCCCGACCTGCGCGGCCGCGGCCTGGCGGTGGCCGGCATGGCGGCCGTCACGGCGGAGGCGCTGCGCTCGGTCGCGCCGGTCGTCTCGCTGTACGTGAACGACTTCAACGCGCCCGCCCGGGCGGTCTACCAGAAAGTCGGGTTCACCGAACTGGCCACGCTGGCGTCGGTGCTGTTCTGAGCGCGGGGAGGGCGTTGGGGGGCGGGACGCCTGCGGCCGCCCGCCCCCCGTCCCCCTGTCGCCTCTCGCCCGTAGCCCAATACCCCCCCGGCGAGATCTGCGCCCTAGGCTAGATCGGGTACATCGCAGTAAGTTCGCAATGTGTGGATTGAGGCACGTTGTGACTGAGCCGCAGCTCGCCGCGGGCCGCGAGGCCGCCGGACGCTACCTGCGCGAATTACTGCTGCGCCCGGGGCGGTACCGGCAACTGTGGGAATCGCGCGCGGAACGCACCCGGCCCGGCGCGATCAACCACCTGGCGGTGGCCAATGTGCTCGCGCATCACCTGTGGAATGCGCCGCGCGCCACGGGCAGTTCTGACGTGCTGGCCCGGCAGCTCAAGGACACCGTGGGCCGGGCCCTGTCCGGCCGGGTGCTCAGCCGGTCCACGCTGGCCCTGTTCGTCGCGGCGTTCGGTTTCACGCCGCAGGAAGAGGAGCGGCTGTGGCGGCTGTGGCGGGGCAGCGGGCGGATCACCGTGCTGGCCGGGCCGCGGGCGATGCGCTCCGGGGCGGTGGCCAAGGTGGTCAGCGAGCTTGGCCCGCGCCGGCACCAGACGGTATCCCTGCACGATCACGTGTACGTCGGCGCCGACCGGCGGCTGACCCGGACCCGGACCATGCAAGTGGTCGAGGCCATTGTGGACGGCCTGGACGCCATTCCCTATCTGTACGACACGAACGCGGTAAGCCTGGAACTCGGCCAGGGCTGCGCCGGGCCGCCCGGGCCGTTCCGCCAGATCGGGGATGTTGTTTATGCCACCGATATCCCGCTGACCCGGTCGCTCAGCCTGGGCGAGACGCTGACCCTGGAGTACTGGACCTGCTACCAGTACGAGGGCGA
Source organism: Streptosporangiaceae bacterium (assembly GCA_036567525.1). Lineage (GTDB taxonomy): Bacteria > Actinomycetota > Actinomycetes > Streptosporangiales > Streptosporangiaceae > RYN-230. Next base: position 3,759 of record DATCUG010000120.1, read on the forward strand.
CCCGGTCGATCCCGACGAGCGGCAGTACCGGCGCGCGGTCATGGCCACGCTGGAGAATTTCGACATGCGCATCCAGTTCCATCCCGATCAGGTGCCCGCCGCCGTCTGGTGGGCGATGTGGGACGGGATGGAGGGCAAGGTGCTGGATGAGGAGCTGGTCGTCCCGGACAGCCAGCACTCGGTGCACCGGTACCTGCGGTCGATGGAGCGCTCCGTGGTCGGCTTCCACTGGTCCTGGCCGTAATAGGCTCGGGCTCGTGTCTGACGCGCAGAAGGCCGTGCTCGCCTGCGGCGAGGTGGCCGCCGCCGCGGCCGGCCGCCTGGCCGCCGCCCCCGATTCCGTCATCGACGCCGCGCTGCGCGGCCTGGCTGAGCTGCTCACCGAGCGCGCCGAGCCGGTGCTGGCGGCCAACGCTGCCGACCTGGCCGCCGGGGCCGAGGCCGGACTTGGCCGCGGGCTGCTGGACCGGCTGCGCCTCGACCCGGCCCGGATCCTGGACATGGCCCGGCAGCTCAGGCTGCTCGCCGAGGCGCCGTTCCCGCCGGACAGCCACCCGGTCCGCGAGCTGCCCGGCGGGCTGCGGCTCACCGAGCGCCGGGTGCCGGTCGGCGTGATCGGCGCGAACTTCGAGGCCCGGCCGAACGTGACCATCGACATCGCGTCGCAGCTGCTCAAGTCGCGCAACGCCGGGGTGCTGCGCACCGGGGGAGCGGCGCTGCGCTCGGCCGCCGCGCTGGCCGACGAGGTGATCGCGCCCGCGCTGGACACGGCCGGGCTCGACCCCGGCACGGTGCAGCTGGTCCGGTCGGCCGACCGGGAGGCCGCGGCCGAACTGGTCCGCCAGCCCGGGCTGATCCCGCTGGTCATCCTGCGCGGCAGCGGGGACACCACGCGCAGCCTGGCCGCCGCGGCCGCGGCCTGCGGGGTGCGCACGCTGGCCCACGCCGACGGCGGCGGCGTGCTGTACCTGGACCGGGCGGCCGACCCGGCGCTGGCCACCGAGCTGATCACCGCCAGCCTGGACCGGCTGGGCGTGTGCAACCGGCTGAACCTGCTGCTGATCTGCTCCGACGTGTGGGAGCAGCGGCTGCCCGGCGTGCTGGACGCGGTCCGCGGCCTGGACGTGACCCCGTCGCTGCCGCCGCACGCCCACCCGCTCGGCCACGAGTGGGCCCTGGACACCGGGCACGAGGCGACCGTGACCATCGCCCCGGCGGACGGCCCGGCGGCCGCGGCCGGGATGGCCAACGCGTGCACGTCCGGGCTGGCCGCCAGTATCGTCACGGCCGACCCGGAAGCCGCGGCCGAGTTCCTGTCCGGCTACCGGGGGACCGGCGCGTTCTGGAACGCCAGCACCCGGCTGCTGGACGGGTTCAAGCTGCGCGGTGTGCCGGAGACCGGGATCAACGTGGACCACGTGCCCGGCCCGCGCGGCCCGGTGACGTTCCACGACCTGTGCCTGCGGCAGTACGTGGTCACCCCTGGCTGAGGTCGGCCGGCCCGGTTAGGCTACGCCGCAGTAACCGCTGTATTTCCGCTGTGCTAACGGCGTGCGGTAACGAGCGCGTGGAAAGGCCCCCCGGGTAGTGACGGAGACGCTGGTGACCAGGTCCGGCCGAGCAGCGGAGCCACCCCGCGGCGCCGCGCTGCTCGACGTGCGTGGGCTGACCAAGACGTTCGGGCCGCTGACCGTGCTGCGCGAGGTCAGCCTGCAGGTCGGCCACGGGGAGATCGTCGCGGTGGCGGGCGGCAACGGGGCCGGTAAATCGACGCTGATCGGCTGCATCGCCGGCGTGCTCGACGCCGACGCCGGTGAGGTCCTGCTGGCCGGGCGGCCGATGCCGGCCCGGCCCGCCCAGGTGCGCCGGGCGGGCGTGGAGACGGTCTGGCAGGAGCACGGCCTGTGCGACGACCTGGACGCGGTGGCCAACATCTTCCTCGGCCGGCCCGGCCGCTGGGTGGTCTCCGAAGGCGCGATGCGGGACGAGGCCGCCGCCGTGCTGCGCCGGGTGGGCGCGCGCGACCTGCACCTGGACGTGCCGTTGCGGGTGCTGTCCCGCGGCCAGCGGCAGCTGGTCGCGCTGGCCCGGGCGCTGCTCACCCCGCCGCGGCTGCTGGTCATGGACGAGCCGACCGCCTCGCTCGGCGTGGCCGAGACCGCGCTGGTCGAGTCGATCCTGCGGGAGACCCGGGAGGCGGGCGCGAGCGTGCTGCTCGCCTCGCACGACCTGGAGCAGGTGTTCGCGCTGGCCGACCGGATCATCGTGCTGCGCGACGGCCGCGCGGTGGCCGACGTGTCCCCGGTCGAGGTGCAGCGCAGCGACATCGTCGCGCTGATGTCCGGCGTGGAAGTGGACTCCATCGCCAGCCGGCAGATCCGGCGGCTGCAGAGCCTGGCCGACCAGCTGTCCGAAGCCGAGCCGGCCGCGTCGCTGCCGCTGATCGTCTCGGCCATGGCCGGCGCGCTGGACCAGGACATGCTGTGCGTGCACCTGCTGGAGACCAGCGGCGAGCAGCCGGTGCTGCGCCGGATGGCCGCCACCGGGCTGCCCACCGAGCTGCTGCAGGTGAACGCCGCGCTGCCGGTCGGCCCGGATGGCGGCCCGGCCGGGCTGGCCGCGGCCGGCAGCACCGTGGTCGTGGTGGATGACCTGCAGGCCCGGTCGGCCTGGCTGCCCGGCACGGCCGCGGCCGCCGCGGCCGGCATCCGCAGCGCCTGGGCGGCGCCCATCGTGGGCAGCAACGGGGTGCTCGGCACCGTCTCCGGGTACGCCGCCTCGCCCGGCAACCCGGCCCCGGAGCGGCTGGAGCTGGCCACCATCTACCTCAATTACGCGGCGTCGGCCATCGAGCGGGAACGGCTGCTCACCGAGGTGTCCCGGCGCAACCGGGTGCTCGAGTCGCTGCGCGGGCTGCTGGAGACGCTGGCCGGCCCGGAACGGGTGCAGGGCGGCCTGGAGATCTCGCTGCTCGCGCTGCTGGCCGGGCTGGGGGCGGACAGCGCCGCGGTGATCGGGACCGACGGCGCGGACCTGGAGTGCCGGTGCATCGCGCACCG
>DATCUG010000121.1:0-3010 GCA_036567525.1 Streptosporangiaceae bacterium
GGGCCGGACCAGCACCTTGACCTGCTCGGTGGCCGGCCGCAGGGCTTCGAAGCCGTCGCGGACCACGTCACGGAGCGGGATGGTGGCGGTGACGATGGCGGTGAGGTCCATGCCCTGGTCCGCGACCAGGCTGATCAGCTCGGGATACACGGCCCGATAGCCGAGTGAACGCCGGCCCGGCCGCGCTCGTCTTTCCGCTGCGCGACACCGGTCTTTGCCTATTCCGGACGTCCGGCGGACCGGCTGGCTGTTGCGCGGGGGGTGCTCAGCTGATCGTGACGCCGAGTTTGCGCGGCCCGTGCAGCACGTTGTTCATCAGCGGCTCCAGCGCCGTGATCTCGAACCGGCGTACCCGGCTGGCCAGGGCAGTGAGCAGCGCGCGCATCTCCAGCCGGGCCAGCGACATGCCCATGCACTGGTGTTCACCCCAGCCGAACGCGAGGTGGTCGGACGGCTTGCGGCGGACGTCGAACCGCTCCGGGTCGTCCCACTTCCGCTCGTCGCGGTTGGCCGAGGCGAACAGCACCACGACGCGCTGGCCCTCCGGCAGCGTGCCGCCGTCCATCTGGTAGTCGCCGGTGAGCAGCCGGGAGAACATCTGGATAGGCGATTCGAGCCGCAGCACCTCGTTGATGGCGTGGCTGATGAGCCGGGGGTCGGCGCGGACCAGGTCCCACTGGTCCGGGTGCTCGGCGAACAGCCGGATCGCGCTGCCGATGGCCATGATCGTGGTGTCCAGGCTGGGCGCCCAGTAGTCATTGAGCATGATCCCGGCCTGCTCAGCCGGGATCTCGCCGGCGTCCGCCGCCGCATAGAGCTGGGCTGCCCAGCCACCGGGCTTGAGCCGCTGGCGCAGCGTCGGGTCGGTGGAGTAGGCGATCGCGTCCTGCAGCACCGGGAGTGACTGCTCGGTGCGCGGGTTCATCGGCCCGAAGCAGTTGAAGTTGGCCCGGGCCCAGTCGAGCATCTGCTCGCGCCCTTCCTCGGGCAGCCCGACGAGCTTGGACACGATCGTGATCGGCAGGTGCTGGGCCAGGTCGGTGGCGGCGTCGAAGCTGCCTTTCGCGGCGAGCTGGGCGACCAGCGAGTCAGCTTCCTCGGTGATCAGCTGTTCGAGCAGCTTGAGCTCACGGGGCAGCAGCGGCCGCCGGGCCACGCCGCGCAGCGCGGTGTGCTCGGGTGGGTCGGAGCAGAGCATGATGCCGCGCAGCGCCTGATTGATGGGCTCGTTCATCATCACCCCGCTGGCCGAGGAGAACGGGTGCCAGCGTTGCAGCGCGTCGCGGACGTCGGCGTACCGGGCCAGCGCGACCAGGCCATACCGGGCCAGCCGGACCGCGGGCGCGTGTCGCGGAGCTCCCGGTACAGCGGGTACGGGTCCAGGATGGCCTGGTCAGACCATAGGTCCAGGTCGGACTCTGGAATGTTCATCCCCGCTCCTTTCCGGCCCGGGCCCGGCGCCGGCCGCGGCCCGGCCACCCGGTGCGAAGTACGCCGCGGCCAGCACGCTCTCGTCGCGGAGTTCGCCCGGCGGGCCGGCGTACGTCACCTGTCCCCGGTTGAGGACGTAAGCCGTCGTGCAGATGTCCAGGGCACGGTGCACGTTCTGCTCGATGAGCAGGATGGCCACCCCGGACTCGTTGACCCGCAGCAGGACCTCATACAGCTCCTCGGCGATCTTGGGGGCCATGCCGAGGGACAGCTCGTCGCAGATGAGCAGCCGCGGTGACATCAGCAGCGCCCGGCCGATGGCCAGCATCTGCTGCTCACCGCCGGACAGCGAGCCGGCCCGCTGGCCAGCGCGCGACCGGAGCACCGGCAGGATCTCATAGACCCGGTCAAGGCCGGGGGCGATGTCGCCGCGCCGCCGCCGCAGCGGCACGCCGAGCAGGAGGTTCTCCGCCACGGTGAGGCCGGTGAAGATGCCGCGGCCCTCCGGGCACAGGCAGATCCCGTGCCGGGCCCGGTCGTAGGCCGGGGCCCGGGTGACGGCACGCCCGTCGAACCGGATGGCGCCGCGGCGGGCCCGGACCTGGCCGCTGATGGTGGCGGCCAGCGTGGACTTGCCCGCGCCGTTGGCCCCGAGCACGCTGACGATGTCGGTCTGCCGGATGGCCAGGCTCACGTCGCGCAGCGCGAGCAGGGCACCGTAACCGGCGCTGACGTTGTCCACGTCGAGCAGCACCGGTGGGGGTGCGGGCGCCTCGCCCGCTGCCTCCGCCGCGGCCGCCGTCCGGGCAGTCGCGCCGGCGCCCCGCGTTCCGTAGTAGACCTCGGCCACCTCGGCGTTGGTGGCGATCTCGGCCGGTGTCCCGGCCGCGATCAGCTTGCCCGAGGACAGCACGAGCACCCGGTCGACCACCTCGCTGATCACCTGCTGGACGTGCTCGACCACGATGACGCTGCGGCCGGTGGCGTTCACCCGCTTGATGAGCGCGATCACCTCGGCCAGTTCCGCGCCGACCAGGCCGGCCGCCACCTCGTCGAGCAGGATGACGGCCGGGTCGGTGGCCAGCGCCCGGGCGAACTCGAGCCGCTTGAGGTCGAGCAGCCCGAGCGAGCCTGCTTTCAGGTGGGCCCGCTGGCCCAGGCCGCACAGTTCGAGCACCTCGCCCGCTGTCTGCGGCTGGCCGGCCTGGTGCCCGGTGTGGTGGCTGGCGGCGAGGCGGATGTTCTCCTGCACGGTCAGGTCGGGGAACGGCCGCGGCACCTGCATGGCCACCGCGACGCCGAGGCGGCTGACCAGGTGCGGTTCCCGTCCGCTGAGCACGGTGTCGCCGAGCGCGACCGACCCGCTGTCCGGCGTTTCGATCCCGGCGATCAGCTTGAGCAGCGTGCTCTTGCCCGAGCCGTTCGGGCCGATCAGGCCGACCGCCTCACCGGGTTCGACCCGGAACGAGACCTGGTCGGTGGCGACCACGCTGCCGAAGTGCTTGACCAGGTGCTGCACGGTGAGGGGGCGGACGGCGCGGCCGGGCGGCCGGGCCGCCGGGGCGCTGCCCGCTGCGGG
>DATCUG010000122.1:0-7963 GCA_036567525.1 Streptosporangiaceae bacterium
AAAGCGCCGACTCCGGCTGACGGCCAGGAAGGCGGTCCGGATCACCGCGATCGCCGTCCTGGTGCTCATCGTCGCGGTCGCTGCGCTCATGCCGGTGATCAATGGCCAGCTGACCGGGCTGGTGACCCGGCGGATCGCGGCCCAGATGACGATACCGGGAGCCGGGCCGCCGTCCCACATCACGCTCGGCGGCGGGTGGCTCCTCCCACAGGTGCTAACCGGCAAGCTGTCCGACGTCCAGTTGTCCCTGCCCGATGCGACCATGGGCTGCGTCCGCCACGCCGCCATCGGGGTCACCTTGCGCGGGGTGTCCCAGTCCGGCACCGGGGCGCACGCCGACAGCATCGATGTCTCGACCAGGCTCGCGTTCGCCAGCCTGCCGGCCCAGCCGGGCCTGCCCAAGGCGTCCTTCGCCCGGGCCGCGGATGGTTCGCTCGCCGTGCACGTGATGAGCAACCGCAAGCTGGCCGCCAACCTCGTCACCAAGGTGTTCGTCAAGCTCGAGCTGAACGGGGACACGCTGACCGCCGTGCCCCAGGAACTGATGCTGTTCGGTCGCCTGCTGCGATCCGCGAAGATCGCGTCGGTGACCGGCCGCCCGCGGGTCACGCACCTGCAGGCGCTGCCGGCCGGCCTGGCCTACCGGTCGATCACCCCGGAGCACGACGGGCTGCACGTCGCGCTGGGCGGCATCGACACGACCGCGCTGTCCGCCCTGCCGGCCTCGGTCGGCGGCCGGACCGTCTCGTACTCGGCCCGCCACGGCCTGCTGGGCATCACCACCCGCATCCCGCTGCTGGTCACCCACCTGCCGCTGACCATCTGGGTCAAGCCCACCCTCAGCCCACGCGCGATCACCATGGTCCCGCAATCGGTCGAGATCCTCGGCAAGAACCACCCGCCCAGCGACCTGCTGGCCAAGCTGGTGCTGTCCCAGATCGGCCAGTCGCAACTCAGCCGCAAGCTGCCGGCCCTGCCGGCCGGGGTGAGCTACCGGTCAGTCAGCGTGGACGGCGCGGGGGTGCACGTGGCCGTCGGCGGCGTGACCGTCCGGCCGTTCTCCGGTATGGCCAGCGGGACTCCGGGCGCCACGTTCAGCGCCCAGCACGGCCTGCTGGTCACGACGGTCAAGGGGATGCCGGCCAGCGCCAAGCCGATCAGCATCGAGATGCTGGCCCGGCCCGAGATCATGGGCGGCGCACTCGTGATCCATCCGGCGAAGTTCATCATCCTCGGCACGGTGTATCCCGCCCGCGACGTCATGCGCCAGGTCACGTTCCCCAGCACCCGGTACCCGCTGCCGGCCCTCCCGGCCCACCTGGCCTACACCGGGATCAGCGTGCTGCCATCCGGCCTGCGGGTCAGCGTGAGCGGCCAGAACGTAACCCTCGGCAAAACCATGTTCGGCACCGCCCGCTGCGCAACGAAGGCTTAGTTCACCGGCAAGCATTCCTTACCGAACGGCCAGTACCTGCCTCGCGGGACCGGCTCCTCCCGGCCGCCGCTGCGCCCGGCCAACGCCTGGCAGCCGCCTAATGCCGTTGGCCCCACCAGCCCAGGGCCAGGTCGAACGGCCGCAGGTACTGGTCTGGCTGGTACCCGGTGAACGCGGGCGCGGCCGGCTCGACCTGGCCGCCCACCGAGTAGATGCTGTACTGCGGGCCGAGCGCCGCCGCCTGCGCATTCATGCCGTCCGGGCTGGGCACGTTCCAGTACCCGGTGTGCAGCCGGCCGAGCAGCACCTGCACCGCGGTGATCGTCTCCGCCGGGGTGAACGCGCAGTGCCCGGCGCGGTGCACGAACACCTGGCGCAGCAGATTGCCGCGGCCAGCCCGGTCCACCACGCTGCGGTAAGCCTGCTCGTTCTCCGGCACGACCAGGCCGTCGCCGGTGGTGTGCATGGTCAGCACCGGGACCGAAATCCGGCCGTTGAACGCGATGTTGCGGGACAGGTAGCGCACGGCCCGGACGTTAGGGAAGATCCGCGGCGCGCGCTGCAGCGTCTGCACGTCGGCGGACAGGCTCAGGCCGGCCGCCTTGTACAGCGCGACGACCTCCCGGTAGTCAGCCGACTTGGCCAGATCCGCGACGTAGTTGACGCCGATGTTCCAGGACGGGTTGCCGCCTGCCACATCTTCCAGGTTGGTGCGGAAGTCGAACACGAACGGGAACGTGACCTGCGACGCCCACTCGAACTGGTTGGCCTCCTGCGCGGCGTAGTCGGTGGCGGCTGGCTCCGGGCTCAGCGGGGTGAACCAGCCCGGCGTGTCGCCGAGCGCGGACACCAGGGCCAGCCGGGCCCGGCCCTGCGGAGTCTGCTGTGCCTGGGCGGCGGCCGTCTCCGCCTGGGCCAGGTTGGCGGGCCCGTTGGCGATGTTGACCACCTGCACCGAGGGGTCGATGAGCTGCTGGAACGCGAACTCGGCGTCGAGCGCGGTGTTCCAGGTGGCCACCCCGCCGGACAGCACGCCGCACATCGGCAGCGCGGCGCTGAACCGCTGCGGATAGTCCTGGATCAGCCCGGCGGTGATGATGCCACCGAGCGAATGGCCCCAGGCGATGGTGTGGCCCGGCCGGCCGTAGCTGGCATCGAACGCGTTAAGTGTGCTGATCTGATCCGGCAGCGCGGCGGCGATCGACCAGCCAGTGGTGGCATATGACGAGCCGGCCAGCGCGTACCCGTGGCCGAGCAGCCACGCCCCGGTGACCGGGTCACCCACATCCTGCGCCGGGTTGGCCGAGCCGGGGACGACGTAGCCGTGGCTGTACAGGAACAGCGTGCCGTTCCAGGTGCCTCCCGGGCACTGGATCTCATAGCTGGCCCCGTCGGGAAGCGTCCCGTTCACGGTGGTCACCGAGCCACTGCCGCCGCACGCCTGCGCGGCGCTGGCCGCTCCGGCGCTGGACGTTAACCCGCCCAGCAGCAGCAGTGCCGCCGTGATGGCTGTTCCGGTCAGCTTCCTCGTGTGCCTCATCGCACCCCTCCGCACCGCGACAACCCCGCCTGGTGAACCGCAGCCGAACGAAACGTAACCCGCCAGTAGCATGCGCCGGAAGACCCAAACCGAACAAAGTTCGGTCAGCGGATGACGCGGCACGTTTAATCGTTTGCCCGGGCAGGCCCGGGCGGGTTGAGTCGTGGCCGTGACCGAAATCCGGGGTGTCTGTGCGGCGCGGTTCGGGGCGGTGCGTGACGCACTGGCCGAATCGCTGGATCAGGACGACGTCGGCGCGTCGGCGGCGGTGTTCGTGGACGGCGAGCCGGTGGTGGACATCTGGGGCGGGTTCGCCGATGCGGCCCGTACCATCCCGTGGCAGCGGGACACGATCACCAACGTCTGGTCGACCACCAAGACGATGGTGGCGCTGTGCATGCTGATCCTGGCCGACCGCGGCCAGGTCGACCTGACCGCGCCGGTGGCCCGGTACTGGCCGGAGTTCGCCGCGGCCGGGAAAGACGGCGTGCAGCTGCGCCATGTGCTGGCGCACACCGCGGGGCTGCCCGATTTCGACCCGCCGGTGAGCGCCGCTGACCTGTACGACTGGCCCGCCGTTACGGCCCGGCTGGCCGCGCAGCCACTGCGCTGGGCGCCGGGCACCGCAGCCGGCTATCACTCGCTGACTCAGGGATTCGTGCTGGGTGAGGTCATCCGGCGGGTCACCGGCCGGCTGCCCGGCACGTTCTTCGCGCACGAGGTGGCCGGCCCGCTGGGCGCTGACTTCCACCTCGGGCTGCCGGCTGAGCATGACCACCGGGTGGCGCCGCTCATCGCGCCGCCATCCGCCGCGTCGGGTGACTGGGCGGCGTCCCCGCCCACCCCCGCCAGCCCGGACGCACCCGCCAGCCCGGACACACCCGCCGACCCGGACACACCAGCCGGTGGCATCCGGGTCAGTGACGGCAACAGCCAGGCCTGGCGGCGGGCGCAGATCCCGGCCGCGAGCGGGTTCGGCAACGCCCGGTCGGTGGCCGCGGTCCAGTCGGTGCTGGCCTGCGGGGGAGCGGTGCATGGCGTCCGGCTGCTGTCCGAAGCGGGCTGCCAGCCGGCCCGGCAGGAGCAGTACCGCGGGCTCGATCAGGTGCTGGGCACGACCATCCGGTACGGCATGGGCTACGGCCTGTTCGACCGCTCGGTCGGCTGGGGTGGCTGGGGCGGGTCGCTGGTGGTGGCCGATCTGGATGCCCGGATGACCGTGGCCTACGTGATGAACCAGATGCTCGACCAGGGGCAGGGCGACTACCGGGGCTTCGGCATCGTCCTGGCCGCCTACGACGGCCTGCCGTGATGAGAAGATCTGGTCATGGCGACAGCGAGCCGATGGGCCCGGCAGGTGGTATCGGCTGACCGCGTCTCGCTGGTGCGGGGCAGCGTCCGGGCCCTGGCCGCCGGACGGGTGGCGCTCGGCCTGGCCGCGCTGGCCTGGCCCGCGCTGCCGGCCCGTCCGTGGGTCGGCGCGGCCGGGGATGACCTGGCCGTCCGGGTGTTCGGCCGGGCCCTGGGCGCGCGTGACCTGGCTCTCGGACTGGGCGCGCTGGCGGCACTGCGCGGCCCGGCTGGCCAGCCACACCCGGCTGGCCAGCCAGGCCCGGCCGGCCCGTGGGTCGCGGCCGGTGCCTTGTCTGATGGACTCGACGTGGTCGCCAGCCTGATCGCGTGGCGTGAGTTGCCGCGGCACGGCCGCTGGCTGGTCGTCGCATCGGCCGGCGGAGCGGCCCTGACCGGTGCCGTTGGCACGCTGGCCATGCAGGCGATGCCCGATGACGCCGGCGCCTGAGGCTGGCGTCCCCGCAGCAGTCAGCGCGGCCGACCGTAAAGCCGGTGGCATCTTTTACACCCCGGACCACGTCGTCCGCTACATCGTGGACCACACGCTCGGCGCTTATCTGCGCGATCAGCAGGCGGCGCTCAGCCACCAGGACTACCTGGCCCTGCTGCGCACCGTCAAAGTCCTGGACCCGGCCTGCGGCGCCGGTGCGTTCCTGGTGCCCGTCTTCGACGTCCTGCTGGCCGCTCACCAGCGAGCGGGCCTACGGCCGGATGCCCGCCGCATCCTCCGGGAGAACATCTACGGGGTGGATCTCAACCCGGAATCCGTCGAGCTGACCAGGCGGAATCTGTGGCTCAGGTCCGGGAGCACGGACGGGATAGCCGCCGGACTGGACGGCACCATTAAATGCGGCAACAGTCTCATCGAGGATCCGGCCGTCGCCGGGCACTGGGCGTTCAGCTGGAAAAAGCATTTTCCTGAGATCATGGCCGCGGGTGGGTTCGACATAATCGTCGGGAACCCGCCCTACGTCAACGCGCGCACCATCAGGCAGGCCGACAAAGCCTACCTGCGGGAGCATTATCCGCAGCTCCGCGGCGCCTTTGATCTCTACGTCGCATTCCTGCTCCGCGGCCAGCAGCTGCTCAAAGAGCAGGGAAGGTACGGCTGGATCGTGCCGAACAAATTCCTGGTCGCGGAGTACGCCAGCCAGGCCCGCGACTTCCTGGCCACAGACTCCCTGACCGAAGTCGTAGACGTCTCCACCGACGAGGTCTTCCGCCGTATCGGGGTCTATCCGATCATCCTGTTCGGGCAGCGGGGGAGTACCGGCGGGCTGATAACAGCAAGAGCCGGGGCCGGCGGGGGCGGCCGCCACCCGACGCTGGCCGAGCGCGGCTTCCGGATCAACGCCGGCACCACCGGCTTCACCGCGCACACCATCAAGGGCCTGCTCAACGAGGACGGCCGGGGGATCCCGTTCGCGGTCAGCGGCAGCGTCGACCGGTACCGGCTCGATACCAGCTCGGTGCGGTACCTCAAGGACCGGTACAGCCACCCGTACCTCGAGCTGGGCAGCCCGGCCGTCGCCCCGTCGAAGTACCGGTTCTGGCAGGCGCCCAAGATCGTGATCGCGGGCCTGACCAGGCGTCTCGAAGCGGTCTACGTGGACCGGCCGCTCGCGCTCGGCGTCGGCGCGTACGGCATCTACCACCTGGCCGGGTACGAGCCGTACGCGGTCACCGCCGTGCTGAACAGCACGTTCATGTCGGACTACCTGCGGGCAACGTTCCAGCACAAGCAGCTGGCCGGCGGGTACCTGGCCATCAACAAGTCGACCATCGAGCAGCTGCCTATGGTGGACCAGGCCGCACTGGCCCAGACCGGGCTGACCGGCCTGTCCAGGCTGCGGCACCGCGCGGCCGCCCGCGGCGACACCGCCGGGGTCGGCCACGTCGAGCGGCGCATCGACGAGATCGTCAGCCGCCTGTTCCTGGACCCGGGGTGAGGATGTCCTGCGCGCTGATGGCCAGCCACAACTCGGCCAGGTCCTGCACCTTGCGCAGGTCCCGCCCGGTCAGCGCCTGGATCTGCCCGATCCGGTGCAGCACCGTGTTCCGGTGCACGCCGAGCGAGCGCGCCGCCGCCGTCACGTTCCGGTCCTGCTCCAGCAGCACCCGCAGCGACGGCACCAGCTCGGTGCCGTGCTCGGCATCGTGCGCGGCCAGCGGCCCCACCACCTCGTCCACGATGCCCGCCATCGTCCGCGGATCAGCCGGCAGCCACGTCGCGGACCGCTGCATGGCCGAGAAGTCGATCAGCGACCGGCGCTGCGACCGGGCATAACGCAGCGCCCACAACGCCTCCCGGCGGGCCACGCTGAGCGACTTCCGGGCCCGGAACGGCCGGCTCACCCCCACGTGCGACCCGGGTGTCGCGGCCAGGAAGTCCGGCGCGCCCGGCGGTTGCTGCAGCAGCACGTACAGCTCCCGCTGCTGCAGCAGCAGGTGCGGCAGGTCGCTGTCCACCAGCCGGCTGTGCAGGTCGGTGTCCTGCCCCAGGTCGTTGACGACGGCGGCCAGGATGAGCGGCTGGCCCGGGTCCAGGCCGGCCAGCCGGAGCCGGGCCCGCACCGCCCCCGGGTCGAGCATGCCGGCCAGCATCTCGCCCAGCGTCTCCGCGCCCTCCCGCCGCATCGCCTCCCGGGACCGCTGCAGGTTGGCCAGCTCCAGCGCCGCGATGGTGGCGATGTGCCGCACCGCCAGCAGCCCGAGCGCTTCCCGTCCCGGCTGCTCCACGGCGACCAGGTAGCCAGCGATCCGGCCGCGCAGCGGTACCGGCACCGAAATCAAACCCGGATCATGTGGCCGAACGCCAGTGCCAGACGCGGGCGGCCGCCACCCCGCGGGTGCGCCGGGCACCCCGGCCAGCAGCGGGCGGCCGCTGGGCGAGCAGAGGTGCAGCCGGTACGCGGAAACCTCGGCCAGCCGCCCGAACAGTTGCGGCGGGCTGAGGCCCTGGCTGGCGGCCAGCCGCAACGTGTCGAAGATGCGCAGATAGGACAGCAGCCGCAGGTGCGAGCGTTCCCGGGTGGCCGCGTTGACCACGCTGGTGATGGCCAGGTAGGGCACTTCGTAGGCCACTTCGATGACCGGGAACCCCAGGTCGTCGGCGGCGGCCAGCAGCTGCGGGGTGAGCGTGGGCGCGGACATGCCCTGGGCGATGGCCACCCCGGCCATGTGATGCCCGGCCAGCCGGGTCAGGTAGGCGCGCTGCCGCTGGGCGCCGCGGGGGATGGCCAGCCCGGTGGTCAGCACCAGGCCCGCGCCGTCTAGCCACGGGGTGGGGTCTTCCAGCTCACAGACGTGCGCCCATTCCACGTCGCGGTCCAGGCCGTCCCGGCCGGCCAGCACGGTGATGCCCAGGTGCGACATCCCGGCCAGGTCGCCCACGGTCAGTCCCATACCGCATCGTCACCCGCGGCCCGCGCCCTGTGCAAGTGCCCACCACCAGCGCATCTACCTGGGCACTTCTCCAATTGACCAGCCAGAAACGGGCTACTTACGCTAGCGGCCACCATCCGCGGTCAGGGAGGCGGGGACGTGACGTCGCTCAGCACGCATCGGCAGGCCTATATCGGCGGGTCCTGGGTGGACGGCTCGGACGGCGTCATCGAGGTCAGATCCCCGCACTC
>DATCUG010000123.1:0-7707 GCA_036567525.1 Streptosporangiaceae bacterium
GGCGCGGCCACCATGCTGCCGCCTGCCTCCACGGCCAAGCTGACCACCGCGGTGGCCGCGCTGGACACGCTCGGCCCGGACGCCAGGTTCACCACCCGGGTCACCACCGGCGCCACACCCGGCTCGATCATCCTGGTCGGCGGCGGCGACCCGACGCTGGCTGCCGCGCGGCCGCCGGCCAGCGACTACCCGCAGCCCGCCACGTTGCAGGCGCTGGCCGCGGCGACCGCCCGGGCGCTGCGCGCCCGCGGCCAGGGCACGGTCCGGCTCAGCTATGACACCTCCCTGTTCAGCGGGCCCGCGATGGCCCCAGGCTGGCCAGCCGCCTACATCAGCACGGGCAACGTCACCGCGATCACCGCGCTGGAGGTCGATCAGGGCCGGCTGACCCCGTCCGGCGCCCCGCAGGACGCGGACGACCCGCTCAACTTCCGGCCCCGGTCCACCGACCCGGCGGGCCAGGCCGCCGCCGCGTTCCGCGGGTTCCTGGCTGCCGACGGCATCCACGTGCGGGGCCAGCCCGGCCAGCAGACCGCTCCGCGCCGGGCCCGCACCCTGGCCGCGGTCTCCTCCCCGCCGGTGTCCGCGATCGCCGGCTGGATGCTCCGGGAAAGCAACAACGTGATCGCCGAGAACCTGGCCCGGCAGGTGGCGCTGCGCGAGCGCAAGCCGGCCTCGTTCAGCGGCGCGGCGGCCGCTGTTACTCAGGTGCTCGGCTCGCTCGGCCTGCGCCGCGGCATCCACCTGGTGGACGGGTCCGGGCTGTCCCCCCAGGACCGGATCGCCCCGGTCTTGCTGGCCCGGCTGGTCGGCCTGGCCGCCAGCGGCCGGCATCCGCGGCTCCGGGCGGCGATCACCGGGCTGCCGGTGGCCGGGTTCCTGGGCACGCTGGCCCCGGGGCAGAGTGTGTTCGGCAGCCCGGGCGGCCCCGGGCTCGGCGTGATCCGGGCCAAGACCGGCAACCTGAGCACGGTGGCCACGCTGGCCGGGCTGGCCTACGACAGCAGCGGGCGGGTGCTGGGCTTCGCGTTCATGGCCAACGGGTTCCCGGCCGCCAAGCTCAAGCAGGTGGCCAAGGACATCGACGCCATGGCCACCGCCCTGGCCCGCTGCGGGTGTAGGTAACGGGTCAGTCCGCCCGGTCAACCACGTACGGTGGAGGGGTGAGCAGCGGGCAGATGATCGATTGGGACGTGGCCATCTCGACCGGGACGAGGTTTGCCCGGCCGGGACCGCAGGTCAGCCTCGGCGAGGCCAGGGCGGTAGTGGCCGAGTTGCGTGCGCTGGCCGCTACGGTGTCGGAGCCGGTGCAGACGCTGACCGGCATGTCCGGCCCGGACGACGGCGGCTGGGTGGCGGTGGTGGACCGGCCGGGCTGGATCCGGGCCAACGTGGACGGCTTCCGGGTGGTCCTCGACCCGCTGGCCGAGCACCTGAAGGAACGCGGCGCCGCACCTGGCGCCAACTCGGTGATCGGCGCGGTCGGCTCCCGGATCACCGGCATGCAGGCGGGCCTGATCCTGGCCTACCTGGCCAGCCGGGTGCTCGGCCAGTACGAGCTGTTCCTGCCGCCGGACCCGGCCCGCCCGGGCGGCGCCGCGCCGGCCGGCCGGCTCACCCTGGTCGCGCCGAACATCATGATGGTCGAGCGTGAGCTCGGGGTGAACCCGCACGACTTCCGGCGCTGGGTCTGCCTGCACGAGGAGACGCACCGCACCCAGTTCACCTCGGTGCCCTGGCTGCGCGGCTACGTGCAGGAGCAGATGACCGAGTTCCTGCTCGCTTCCGACCTGGACCCGGCCACCATCTTGAACCGGCTCCGCTCGGCCGCGGACGCGGTGGCGGGCGCGGTCCGGGACAGCGGCGGGGACAGCGTCATCGAGGCCATCCAGAGCCCGCGGCAGCGGGAGATCCTGAACCGGCTGACCAGCGTGATGACGCTGGTCGAAGGGCACGGCGACTACGTGATGGACGCGGTGGGGCCGCAGGTGGTGCCGTCGGTGGCGCAGATCCGGGCCCGGTTCAACGAGCGCCGCGGCTCGGCCGGCCGGCTGGAGCGGACGCTGCGCCGCATCCTCGGCATCGACCTCAAGATGAAGCAGTACGCGCAGGGTTCGCGGTTCGTGAAGATCGTGGTGGACCAGGCCGGCATGGCCACGTTCAACCGGGTGTGGACGTCGCCGGAGACGCTGCCGACCAAAGAAGAGTTCGTCACCCCGCAACTGTGGCTGGACCGGGTCGGTGGTGGCGGCGCACTGGCCGCCGGTGGCTGACCGGCGATGGGCCCGCATCCGGCGGTAGCCCAGGCCCGTAGCTGCGTCCGGCGGTGCCTGGCCGACCTGGCGCCGGGCGACCTGGTGCTGGCCGCCTGCTCCGGTGGCGCCGACTCACTGGCGCTGGCCGCCGCGCTGGCCCACGAGGTGCCCCGGCTCAGCCTGCGCGGCGGCGGGGTGACGGTGGACCACGGGCTGCAGGCCGGGTCGGCCGGCCGGGCCGCCCGGGTGGCCGCGCTGCTCGGCCAGCTCGGCCTCGACCCGGTGCATCAGGTCGGCGTCGCGGTGCCCGCCGGGCCCGGCAGCGGCGGCCCGGAGGCGGCCGCGCGGGACGCCCGGTACGCCGCCCTGGAGCAGGTCGCGGAGCAGGCGGGCGCGGTCGCGGTGCTGCTCGGCCACAGCCGGGACGATCAGGCGGAGACCGTGCTGCTCGGGCTGGCCCGGGGCGCGGGCGGCCGGGCGCTGGCCGGGATGCCCGCGCAGCGCGGCCGGTTCCGGCGGCCGCTGCTCGGCCTGGCCCGGGCCACGCTGCGCGAGGCGTGCACCGCGCTCGGCCTGGAACCGTGGGACGACCCGCACAACACCGACCCGGCCTACACCCGGGCCCGGATCCGGCACCAGGCCATGCCCGCCCTGGAGGCCGCGCTCGGCCCGGGCGTGGCCGCCGCGCTGGCCCGCACGGCGGCCCAGCTGAGCGCGGACTGCGACGCGCTGGACGCGATCGCGGCGGCCGAGTCGTGGCGCATCCAGACGCCGGCCGCGCCGGCTGGCGGGTCCGGCACCGGCCAGGCGGGTGGGGTGGGCCCGGCGGCGCCGGCTGGCGGGGACGGCACTGACCAGGCGGTAGCCGTTCTGGATATTGAAGGGCTGGCGGAACTGGCGCCGGCCATCAGGTCCCGGGTGCTGCGCCAGGCGGCGCTGACCGCGGGGTGCCCGGCCGGCTCGCTGGCCGCCGGGCATATCGCCGCGCTGGACGCGCTGGTGACGGGGTGGCACGGGCAGCGCGGGGCGGACCTGCCAGGGGTGATCCGCGCCCGGCGCCGGTATGGGAAGCTGCTCTTCAGCAAGGGCAGGCCAGCCGGGGCGGGGCCGCCGGCACCGACCGAGGCGGAGGCAGCGGGTGGACGCGACTGACATTGGCACCGACCTCAAGCAGGTGCTGATCCCAGCCGAGCGGCTGCAGAGCCGGGTGGCCGAGCTGGCGGCTCAGATCGACGCGGATTACGCCGGACGCGAACTACTGCTCGTCGGGGTGCTCAAAGGCGCGGTCATGGTCATGGCCGATCTGGCCCGGGCCATGCGCCTGCCGGTGCAGATGGACTGGATGGCGGTGTCCTCCTACGGATCCGGGACCCGGTCCTCCGGGGTGGTCCGCATCCTCAAGGACCTGGACACCGACATCAGCGGCAAGGACGTGCTGGTCGTGGAGGACATCGTGGACTCCGGCCTCACCCTGTCCTGGCTGGTCGGCAACCTGCGCTCCCGCGGGCCGGCCTCGGTGCGGGTATGCGTGATGCTGCGCAAACCGGCCGCCGCGCGGATGGATGTGGACGTGGCTTACGTCGGTTTCGACATCGAGAACGAGTTCGTGATCGGCTACGGCCTGGACTACGCCGAGCGGTACCGCAATCTGCCATTCATCGGGACGCTCGCGCCGCATGTGTACAAGGACGACGAGCCGCCGGAAGCTGGTCACGACGCTGCGGGCGCGGTGCCGGGCCGGGGTGGGCCGGGCGAGGGGAACAGGATCAGCGATCAGGAGCGTTGACTTCTGCGAAGGCTCACTGAGTCCCGGCGGCGCTTCTCCGTACCGGCATAGTCGGACGGGGTGTACCGTCGGGTATTCACGGTGGTGCGGCCGGGAATGACAGCGCTGCCAGTGATGGCGGCGTTGCCGGTGACAACAGGAAGCCGGGCATGCTCACTCAAGCGCAAGGCAGTTCTGCCGGGCTAGGCAGGACATGAAGCTGGTCAGGAGGAACCCGCGCAGGACTGGCGGGGCCGTTCACCGATGGATCTGAAGCGTTATTTCCGCGGACCGTTCGTGGCGGTCCTAGTGATGCTGCTGGTCTTCTTCGTGGTCTACGAGTACGCCAGCTCGGGCAGCTCGTACACGCAAACCGACACGTCGAGGATCGTTAACCTCATCGATTCTGGCCAGGTCAAGTCGGCGCTGCTCATCGACAAGGACCAGACGATCCAGGTCACCACCGACAAGGGGCAGAAGCTGCAAGCCTCTTGGGTGGGCAACCAGAGCACCCAGCTCGTGCAGGAGTTGCAGGCCCATAAGCCGCCGCAGGGCTGGAACGTCGAGGTGCCCAAGAGCAGCTCGATCTGGAGCGTGCTGTTCGGCTGGCTGCCGTTCCTCGTGGTGATCCTGATCTTCTTCTTCATGCTGAACCAGATGCAGGGCGGCGGCTCCCGGGTGATGAACTTCGGGAAATCCAAGGCCAAGCTGATCACCAAGGACACGCCTAAGACCACGTTCTCGGACGTGGCCGGCGCGGACGAGGCGATCGAGGAACTCCAGGAGATCAAGGAGTTCCTGCAGAACCCGGCCAAGTTCCAGGCCATCGGGGCCAAGATCCCGAAGGGCGTGCTGCTGTACGGTCCGCCCGGCACCGGCAAGACGCTGCTGGCCCGGGCCGTGGCCGGTGAGGCGGGCGTGCCGTTCTACTCCATCTCCGGTTCCGACTTCGTGGAGATGTTCGTCGGCGTCGGCGCGTCCCGGGTGCGTGACCTGTTCGAGCAGGCCAAGGCGAACGCCCCGGCCATCGTGTTCGTGGACGAGATCGACGCGGTCGGCCGGCACCGCGGCGCTGGCTTCGGCGGTGGCCACGACGAGCGCGAGCAGACCCTGAACCAGTTGCTGGTCGAGCTGGACGGCTTCGACGTCAAGGGCGGCGTGATCGTCATCGCGGCGACCAACCGGCCGGACATCCTGGACCCGGCGCTGCTCCGCCCGGGCCGGTTCGACCGGCAGATCGTGGTGGCCCAGCCCGACCTGGCCGGGCGGCGCGGCATCCTCAAGGTGCACGCGCGCGGCAAGCCGTTCGCCCCGGACGTGGACCTGGACGTGATCGCCCGGCGGACGGCCGGCTTCACCGGCGCCGACCTGGCCAACGTGATCAACGAGGGCGCGCTGCTCACCGCGCGGGCCAACGGCACGCTGATCACCATGGCCTCGCTCGAGGAGTCCATCGACCGGGTGATGGCAGGCCCGGAGCGTAAGAGCGTGGTGCTCTCCGAGAAGGAGCGCAAGATCATCGCCTACCACGAGGGCGGGCACGCGCTGGTCGGCCATGCGCTGCCGAACGCCGACCCGGTGCACAAGATCACCATCATCCCGCGCGGCCGGGCGCTCGGCTACACCGCGTCCGCCCCGCAGGAGGACAAGTTCCTGGTCACCCGGTCCGAGATGATGGACCAGCTGGCCATGCTGCTCGGCGGCCGGACCGCGGAGGAACTGGTCTTCCACGAGCCGACCACCGGCGCGGCCAACGACATCGAGAAGGCCAGCTCGGTCGCCCGGGGCATGGTCACCGAGTACGGGATGAGCGAGCGGCTGGGCGCGCGGAAGTTCGGCACCGGTGACGGAGAGCCGTTCCTGGGCCGGGAGATGTCGCACACCCGGGACTACTCGGACGAGATCGCCTCCACCATCGACGAGGAGGTCCGCCGCCTCATCGAGTCCGCGCACGACGAGGCGTGGGAGATCCTGGTCACCTACCGCGAGGTCCTGGACGACCTGGTGCTGCAGCTGATGGACAAGGAGACGCTGAGCCGGGAAGAGGTGCTGCGCATCTTCTCCCCGATCCAGAAGCGCCCGTCCCGCGGCTCCTACACCGGGTACGGCAAGCGGCTGCCGTCGGACCGGCCGCCGGTGCTGACCCCGAAGGAACTGGCGCTGACCGCGGCGACCGAGATGAATGACCACCCGGCGGCCGGCAACGGTGCCGCGGGCGCGATCGGCGGCCCGGGCTCCGCCACCGGCCAGCCGGGCGGCGGCCAGGGCCAGGGGCAGCAGGGCGCACCTGGCGAAGGCTAGTGAGCGACTTCGACCAGCCGCGCATCGAACGCGCGGTGCGGGAGATCCTGCTCGCCATCGGGGAGAACCCGGAGCGCGATGGGCTCCGGGACACCCCGGCCCGGGTGGCCCGGGCCTTCGCCGAACAGTTCTCCGGGCTGGGCCAGCGCCCCGAGGACGTGCTGACTACCGTCTTCGACGCAGATCACGATGAGCTGGTGCTGGTCCGCGACATCGAGGTCTACAGCACCTGCGAACATCATTTGGTGCCCTTTTTTGGCAGTGCCCATATCGGCTATATACCGAATGAAAAGGGCCAGATTACCGGGCTGTCCAAGCTGGCCAGGCTGGTCGATGTTTATGCCCGCCGCCCACAGGTACAGGAACGGATGACCAGCCAGATCGCGGACGGCCTGATGAACGTCCTGGAGCCGCGCGGCGTTCTGGTAGTGATCGAGGCCGAGCACCTGTGCATGTCCATGCGCGGCGTGCGCAAGCCGGGCGCCAAGACCGTCACCTCGGCGGTCCGCGGGATCATCCGTGACAGTGACCGGACCAGGATGGAAGCGATGAGTTTGCTATTTGGGCGGCGCGCCGGCGGGTAACGTTCCCCTTGTGCGGAATGCCCGCCGTACGCAGGACTCGTGACTACGCTAGTGGTCCGTGATTCAGGGCGTGACCCGGATGTCAGAACCAGAAGAAAAGCCGTCCAGCGAGGGCGAACCGGCAAATAACGCCGCTTCGTCCCGTCCGGTATCCCAGCAGGTGGCCCGGCCCCCGGACCGCCGGATGCAGCGCACCTGGGTACCGGTGGCGGCCGGCTGGCTGTGCCTGCTGATCGGGCTGGCCGACATCATCCAGGTGGTCCGCCCCAGCCTGTACACGGTCACCCGACTGCACAAGATCCACGCGTTCGTGCCGGGCACGCTGACCAACGTCGCGCACACCCTGACCGTCATCATCGGCCTGCTGCTGCTGATGCTCTCGCACGGCCTGCGGCGGCGGAAGCGGCGCGCCTGGGAAGCGGTGACCGTGCTGCTCGGGCTCAGCGTGGTGGTGCACCTGATCCACCCGTACCACGACCGGATCATCACCGCATGTGTGTCGGCGGTCCTGCTGGGTGCGCTGATCTACTTCCGCACGGAGTTCTACGCGGTCGGCGACCCGCGGACCCGGTGGCGGGCGCTGTGGGTGTTCTGCGGGCTGGTCGTGGCCGACATCGTCATCGGCCTGACCTACATGCTGCTGGCCAAGGGCCTGGCGCAGAACTACTCGCTGTGGCAGCGGACCGTACACGTGGTCTACGGCCTGGTCGGCGTGTCCGGCCCGGTCCGGTTCGTGCCCGATTCGCGGGGTGACATGTTCGTCTTGCTGACCAGTTGCCTCGGCCTGTTCACCCTGCTCGTC
>DATCUG010000124.1:0-2954 GCA_036567525.1 Streptosporangiaceae bacterium
GGCCGCCTGGGCCTCGGCGGCCAGTGGCCGCAGCGCCGGGTGCTTGATCTGCCAGTTGCCGGACATCTGCTCGACCACCAGCTTGGAGTCCATCCGGACGTCCACGTCGGCGCCGGGGGCCAGGCCGGCCGCGGCTTTCAGCCCGGCAATCAGCCCGTTGTACTCGGCCACGTTGTTGGTGGCGGTGCCGAGGCTCTCGGACACCTCGGCCAGCACGCCGCTGGTGGCCGCGTCGCGGACCACCGCCCCGTAGCCGGCCGGGCCGGGGTTGCCCCGGGAGCCCCCGTCGGCCTCGATGATCAGCTTCACAGCCCGGAATCCGGGGTGCGGACCAGGATCCGGCGGCACTCCTCGCAGCGCAGCACCTCGTCGGGCGCGGCGGCCCGGATCCGGTTCAGGTCGACCGTGTTCAGCGAGAGATGGCAGCCTTCGCACCGGCCGCGGCGCAGCGCCGCCGCGCCGACCCCGTGCTGGGCGCGCAGCTTCTCGTACAGCGTCATCAGGTCGGCCGGCTCCTCGGCGGCCACGCTGGCCCGGCGGTCGCTGGCCTTGCCCGCCTCCTCGGCGATCTCAGCCAGCGCCGCGTCCCGCCGGGCGGTCACGTCGGCCAGCTCGGCGCCCAGCGCGGCCCGCTCACCAGTTAGCGCGGTCCGGCGGCCCTGCGCGGTCTCCCGGCGCTCCATCACGTCGAGCACGATTTCTTCGAGATCGGACTGCCGGCGGGTCAGCGAGACGATTTCCGCCTGGAGCGTCTCCAGTTCCCGGGCCGAGGTGACCGTCCCCGCGTCCAGCCGGCCACGGTCCCGGTCGATCCGGGTGCGGACCTGGTCCACGTCGGCCTCGGCCTTGCCCTGCTCCCGCCCGAGATCCTTCTCGGCCGCCTCCAGGGCGACGATCTCGTCGCGCAGCTCGCGGTCTCTGGCCTCGATCCGCTCGGCTTCGGCCGTCTCGGGCAGGCTTCGCCGGCGGTGCTCCAGCCGGGATAGTTCCGCGTCAAGATCGGCCAGTTCGAGCAGCCGCTGCTGCGCCTCGGGAGATGCTTTCACGGGTCCCCACGTTAGCCTGCCGGTGCGGTGAGCGGAAACGGCGAGCCGGGCCTGTCCTGCCCGGTCGGGCTCAGGATGGCAGCGGCAGCATGATGACCATCGGCCGGGTGGGCCTGGCCGCCCCGGCGGCTGGCTCCACGGTCACCGCCACCTCGTCCCCGGCCCGCAGGCCGGACACGATGACCGGGGCGGTCATCCCGGCATGCGGTTGCGGCAGCATCCCCGCCGACCGGGGGCCGGCGCTGCCGACCAGCCACAGTTCATAGCGTTCAGCAGAAGGAAGGGTGGGCAGCCGGGCAGAGGTGAAGACGAGCGCCCGGGCCCGGTGCGACATGACCACCGTGGCCGTGCCGCCCGGCTTGGCGTCGGCGGTCAGCATGGTCGCGTCCGGGGCGTTCAGCACCGCGGCGATCTGCCGGGCCCGCGCCTGCGCCTGGCTGAGCTGATGCTGGGCGCTGAACGCGATGCCGCCGAAAGCCAGCGCGACGGCCAGCACGCCGCACGCGATGGCCATCCCCCAGCGGCGGCCCGGCCAGGCGGACTTCAGCTCAGCTGTCCGGGGCGGGTGCTGCCGGGTCCGGGCCGCGGCGGCCAGCACCCGGTCGCGCAGCCCGTCCGGTGCGCGGGCGACGGTGCTGGCGGCCAGCCGGGCGGTGGTCTCGCGCAGTCCCCGGGTTTCCTGGCTGCACGAGGGGCAGGCGCTGAGGTGGCGCTCGAAGCGGGCCCGGTCGGCCCCGCCCAGGGCGTCCAGCGCGTAGGCGCCGGCCAGCGTGTGCGGGTCGGCCCGGCGGAAGCTGAATGTGCCCACGGCTAGTCCACCCCCAGGCAGTCGCGGAGCCGGATCAGCCCGTCCCGCATCCGCGTCTTCACCGTGCCGACCGGCACGCTGAGCAGGGCGGCTACTTCACGGTAAGTGCGGCCCTGGTAGTAGGCAAGAGTGATCGACTCGCGCTGCAGGTCGGTGAGCGCGCCGAGGCAGCGGCGGACCCGTTCCGCGTCCAGCCGGGCCTCGACCGTCTCAGCCACGCTGTCGTAGGACACCTCGGGCCGGGCCACCCGCTGCTCCCGGGCGGTGGCCGCCTGCTGGGCGCGCACCCGGTCCACGGCGCGCCGGTGGGCCAGCGTCATCAGCCAGGTCATGGCCGTGCCGCGGCCCGGGTCGAACCGGGCCGCGTGGCGCCACACGTCCAGCAGGACTTCCTGGCACACCTCCTCGGCCTGCGCGGGATCCCGGAGCACCGCGCGGACCAGGCCGAACACCGGCCCGGCCACCTGGTCGTAGACCGCGCCGAAGGCCGCCGTGTCACCCCGCGCCACCTGGCCGAGCAGCACCGCCAGCGGCGTCCCCGGCTGGCCGGGCGGCCCGGGCCGGTGGGGCCGGTCGGGGGACGCGTGCGGCTGGCTGTCGGTCATCGCCATATTCCTGATTCGTCACCGCATTACGCTTGGCTTGCCAACCGCGGTGTTCGGCGGCAATCCGGATGTCCGTAGGCTACGAATGACTTCTGTGAAAGCTCCTCAGTCACCTGGGATCGGCCGTGGTGTGTGGGTCGGCCTGCTCACCGCCTGGGTCGCGCTCGGGGTCGCCCAGCTTATTGCTGGGATAGGCCGGCCGCAGGGTTCGCCGGTGGCGGCCGTCGGCGGCCTGGCCATCGACAATACTCCGCCCCCGGTCAAGAACTTCGCCATCGCCACGTTCGGCTCGAACGACAAGAAGGCCCTGGTCATCGGCATGCTGGTGGTGCTCGCGGTGCTGGCCGCGGGCATCGGCATCGCGGCCATGCGGCGGCTCAGCTACGGCTACATCGGGCTCGGCCTGTTCGCCGTGATCGGCCTGGCCGGGGCGCTGACCAGGCCGAACGCCGAACCGGTGGATGCGCTGCCGACGCTGATCGGGGCGCTGGCCGG
>DATCUG010000125.1:0-5894 GCA_036567525.1 Streptosporangiaceae bacterium
CGGGGGAGGGCGCGCTCGGCGGCGTCCGCGATGCGCTGCACATCGGGCCGGTTCAGGCGCTGCGCCCGGCTGGCCCGGGCCTGGGCCCGCAGGTACCGGCGCAGCCGCCGGCCGCTGAACACGTCCACCCCGCTGATCCGGGCCACCGTCCACGGCACGGTCGGCCCGTAGATCACCATCGCGGGCCGCACCCGCACCGTGCGGCCCAGCTCGGCGCTGATCAGCCGGGCCGCCTCGCCCGCTTCGAGCTGCGCGTGCTTGAGCCGCCCGGTCTGGCTGTACGGGCCGTGGAACAGCTGGCCGCCCTGGGTGGCCCGGACCGGCAGCCGCCGGTCCCAGCGTTCCGAATCGACCGCGAACACTCCAGCCGGGGTGATCACCAGGTGGTCGATGATGCAGTTGCTGCCGGGCACGGCCCGGCCGTGCAGCGTCCGGTGCCGGGTGCGGCGCAGCCGCCGCCGGGTGCGCCGCTGCGCCGAGGTGACCCGGACCGCGGCCGGGATCACCGCGGTGGTCCGGGACCGGTGCACGGTGTCCAGGATGGCCAGCACCACCGCGGCGGTCAGCCCGAACCTCCAGTCGAGCAGCACGCCGGCCACCACACCCACGGCGGCCGACAGCACCACGCGGCGGATCCAGATCGGCATCCGCGGGTCGGCCACCAGGCTGGCCAGCGCGGTCCGGGGGGCCGGGACCTGCTCTGCGGCCGGGCCGGGCGGGGACGGCTCATCCACGGTACTGAGCGTAACCGAAGCAATGTGTAGCTGCCTGGAAACAAGGCGTGACACGCAGGTAGCGGACCGCGGGGGCCGTTCTGGACCGCCGCGGCCAACCCGGCTACGGTGCGGATCGTGACCGAGATTCATGATCTCTCCGTGGCCGAACTGGCCACCGCGATCCGCCGCCGCGAGCTGTCGCCCGTGCAGATCACCGCGCATTACCTGGACCGGATTGACCGGCTGAACGCAACCGTCGGCGCGTTCTTCACCATCACCGCCGAACTGGCCAGCGAGCAGGCGGCCGCGGCCGAGAAGGCAGTCGCCCGGGCGGAAGACCCGGCCGCGCTGCCTCCGCTGACCGGGGTGCCCATCCCAATCAAGGACCTGAACATGGTGGCCGGCGTGCGCCAGACGCTGGGCTCGGCCGTGTTCACCAGCAACGTCCCGGACGTGGACGACCACGTCTCGGCCGCGCTCCGGGCGGCCGGCGCGGTGCTCACCGGGAAGACGGCCACCCCGGAGTTCGGCCTGCCCTGCTACACCGAGACCGCGGTCGGGCCGCCCGCCCGGACCCCCTGGGACCTGGACCGGTCGGCGGGCGGGTCGAGCGGCGGCGCGGCCGCGGCCGTCGCGGCCGGCCTGGCCCCGGCCGCCCAGGGCAGCGACGGTGGCGGCTCGATCCGGATCCCGTCCAGCGTCTGCGGCCTGTTCGGCATCAAGCCGACCCGCGGCCGGATCTCCGGCGCCCCGCTGGTCCCCGACCTGTTCGGGCTGGGCACTGACGGGCCGATCGCGCGCACCGTGGCCGACGCGGCGCTGCTGCTCGACGTGATGACCGGGAACCAGCCCGGCGACATGTACACCCAGCCGCCACTGCCCGCCGGGGAGACGTTCCTCGGCTACGCGTCCCGGCCGCCCGGGCGGCTGCGCATCGGCCGGACCATGCGTCACCCGATCGGGGACGGCACCGTGCACCCGGACTGCGCCGCCGCCTATCAGGACGCCAGCGACCTGCTGGCCAGCCTGGGGCATGAGGTGGTGGACCTGGAGCCACCGTTCGGCCCAGACCTGGTACCGCCGTTCGAGGCGCTGTGGTACGCACACGCCACGCTGGCCCCGGTGGACCCGGCCCAGGAGGAGCAACTGCGGCCGTTCACCCGGTACATGCGCGAGCGCGGCCGCCAGGTGGACGCCGAGGAGCTCATCCAGGCCCAGGGCTACCTGCAGTTCATGGTCCGGGCCGCGCTGGCCGTGCTGAACACATTCGACGCCGTGCTGATGCCGACCCTGGCCGCGCCGCCGGTCCCGGTGGGCTACTTCGAGGAGGTCCCGCCGCCGGAGAACTTCGAGCGGCAGAAACGGTTCGCCCCGTTCGCCGCCACGTTCAACGTGTCCGGGCAGCCCGCCGTGAACGTGCCGCTGTACTGGAACCCGGCCGGGCTGCCGATCGGCGTCATGCTGGCCGGCCGGATGGGGGAGGAGGGCACGCTGATCTCGCTGTCCGCCCAGCTCGAGGCGGCCCGCCCGTGGCGGGACCGGCATCCCGCCCTGTGGTAGCCAGCGCGGCCTGGCGGGTCATCCGGGTGCTGATCCCGCTGCTGGTGTCGGCGGTGCTGCTCGGCGTGCTGGCGTTCGGCTATGGTCCGGTCCCGCCGCTGGGCCCGGCCCTCGATCCCGGCCGTGGCGTGTGGACTTCGGCCTCGGGCGCCGCGCTCCCGTCGTCCGGCACGCTAGACCTTCCTGGACTGGATCACCCGGTCGAGGTGTCGTTCAGCGGCCACGGCGTGCCCTCGGCCCGGGCCGCCGGCCAGCACGATCTGTTCCTGGCCCAGGGCTACCTGCACGCCACGTTCCGGCTGGCCGAGATGGACCTGGAACGCCGGCTGGGCGAGGGGCGGCTGGCCCAGCTGGCGGGCCCGTCCGCGGTGGCCTCGGACAAGTTCGAGCTGCGGCTCGGCCTGCTCCGCACCGCCCAGCAGGAATGGGCCCAGATGCCGCGGTCCAGCCCGGCCGCCCAGGCCCTGCTGGCCTACTCGCGCGGGGTGAACGACTACCTCGCGCAGACCCGGCGGGACCGCCAGTGGCCGGCCCTGTTCTCGCTGGCCGGTGTCTACCCGGCCAACTGGACGCCGGTGGACAGCCTGGTCGTCCAGGGCGATCTGACCCAGGAGCTGGACTTCACCACTGTGCCGCTGGACTACGCGCTGCTGGACCGGACGCTGGGCACGGCCCGGACCATGACCTGGTTCCCGATCCTGCCGCCGAACCAGCAGCACCCCTACGATCCCGGCCCGTACCGCAAGGCCGGCCTGGCCCCGATCCCGGGCCAGCCCGCACTCACCGCTGCCCGCACCACGGCCGGCCCGCAACGTGTCCCGAAGGCCGAGGCGACCGCCGCCGCGGCCCTGCTCGCCCAGGTGGCGGCGCTGCCCGCGGGCCAGGTGCACAGCAGCGGCCCGGACAGCAACGCGTGGGCGGCCAACGGCCCGCTGGTGGCCGGCCACCACGCCATGCTGGCCGGTGACCCGCACCTGCCGCAGACCCTGCCGTCGGTCTGGTACCAGATGGCGCTGGCCGCCCCCGGCTACACGGTCAGCGGGGTCAGCGTGCCCGGCCTGCCCTGCATGCTGATCGGGCACAACCAGCACATCGCCTGGTCGCTGACAGACACCCAGAACCAGGCCGTGCTGTTCTACACCGAGCAGACCCGTAAGAGCCGGCCCGGGCAGTACTTCTGGGACGGCGCCTGGCGCCGGATGCGCCAGGTGCACTACACGATCCCGGTCCGCGGCGGCGGCACCACGGCGCTAACCGTGGACATCACCGTGCACGGGCCGATCATGACCAGAGCCGGGCAGACCACGGCGGTGGACTGGATGGGCAGCCTCCCGTCCGCCGACCTGGCCGTGATGCTGGCCATCAACCAGGCCAGCGACTGGGCCCAGTTCCACGCCGCGCTGGCTGGCTGGCACGCCCCCACGCAGAACTTCGTCTACGCCGACGACCGCGGCAACATCGGGGCGATCTCGGCCGGCTACTACCCGGTCGTGCGGCACGGCGACCCGTGGCTGCCGATGCCCGGCACCGGGGCCGACGACGTGGCCGGAGTGATCCCGTACCCGGCGGTGCCGCAGGTCTACGACCCGCCCAGTCATCTGGTGGCCACGGCCAACCAGCGCCCGGTCGGCGACTCCTACCCGTACTACATCGGCACCACCGCGAACTTCTTCGACCCGGGCTACCGGGCCGGCCAGATCTACTCGTCACTGCTGCACCAGCGCGGCATGCAGGCGGCCAGGTTCGCCGCGGTACAGGGCAGCCTCACCGATCCGCTGGCGCTGCGCATAAAGCCAAGGCTGCTGGCCGCCCTCCAAGGCGCCACGCTGACCGCCCCGGAGCAGCAAGCCGCCCATTTGCTTAACGCCTGGTCCGGCAGCATGTCGGCGAGCTCGGCCGCGGCCGCCGTGTGGTGGACGTTCTGGACCGATTACCTGGATGCGGTGTTCCAGCCGTGGTGGGACCGGGCCGCCGTGCCGGTGCACAAGGACCGGCCCGGCCTGCGGCTGTCGCCGGTCGACCAGTTCAGCCTGGACGAAGTGCTTGAGCAGTGGACGCTGACCGACCCGCACAACGCCACGTTCACCGCCCCGGGCGGGCACCGGCGCACCGCCCCGGCCGTCATGCGGCTCGCGTTCGGCACCGCGGTCGCCCACCTGGCCAGCACGCTCGGGGGCGCCCCGGCCAGCTGGGCCTGGGGCCGCCTGCACCGCCGGGAGTTCTCGTCGCTGACCGGGGCGGCCGCGCTCGGCTACGGGCCGCGGGCCTCCGGCGGGGACTCGTGGACCGTGGACGCCGCCTACGGCTACCCGGTATCCCATTCCGGGCCGAGCTGGCGGATGATCGTCCAGTGGACCGGCCGGGGCTTCATCGCCGAGGGAATCTACCCGGGCGGGCAAAGTGAGAACCCGGCCTCACCGTGGTACGAAGATCAGGTGGCTGACTGGTGGAACCTGCGCTACCTGCCGATGCCGTCGGCCGCCGGAACCACACCCGGAATGATCAGGTGGAAGCTGGTGCCCGGTGGCTGACCTGCGGCGGCTCGGCAAGCGCGGGGCCTACCGGCTAGGCCAGCTGGGTACTCCGCCCAGCGCGCCCCGCAAGCCGCCCAGCCCGCACTACCCGTCCTGGGTGCCCGGCCACCGCGGGCCGGTGATGCTGTGGCTGCTCGGCTGCCTGGCCACGGTGGCCGTACTGGCCGTGACCGCCCTGCTCGGCTGGTGGTTCATGCCGTTCCTGGCCGGCCTGGCCGGCGGCATCGCCAGCCGCCTGGGCCGGTGGCGGCTGCGCACCGCGCTGCTGGCCACCGTCGTGGTGGCCGCGCTGGGCTGGGCGGTACCGCTCGGCTGGCAGGCGTGGCACACCGGGGGCGTCCGGGCCACCGCGCGGGTGGCAGCCGCGCTGGCCGGGCTGCCCGCGCACTCCTCGATCGGCATCGCCGCCACCCTGCTGGTCGCGGTGCTCCAGGCGCTGGCCGGCCTCTGGCTAGGCCGCGCCCTCTTCCCCCGCCTCCCGCACTCCGGCTAGCCGGCCGGGGGCTTGTCGGAGTGCGGTGAGAAAGTGGTCACCGGTGACCACAAAGTCACCGCGGTAACCCGGCACACCGGTCCGGACCGGTCCCGGATGGCCCGATCATGGAGGAGTGACGAGCGAGGAGACCCGGCGCCGGGCGGCGGCCCGTGGCGTCGCCACCAGCTATCGCGACTGGCACGATCAGCAGGTCCAGGTAGCGGACGAAACGCTCGACGCGATAGTGCGCGCCCTGGACGCCGTCGGCCCTAGTCCGCAGCAGCCGGAGCGGGGGAGCCGCCCCGAAGCCGGGTATGCCCCCACGCCGGACAGCCGGTCCTGGGGGTTCGCCGTCCAGTTGTACTCGCTCCGGTCCCGGCAGTCGTGGGGGCACGGGGACCTGGGCGACCTGGCTGACCTGGCCACCTGGAGCGGCGCCGACCTGGGTGCCGGTTTCCTGCTGATCAACCCGCTGCACGCGGTCGAGCCGCTGCCCCCGCTGAGCGCGTCCCCGTACCTGCCGATGACCCGGCGCTTCACCAGCCCGCTGTACCT
Source organism: Streptosporangiaceae bacterium (assembly GCA_036567525.1). Classification (GTDB taxonomy): domain Bacteria; phylum Actinomycetota; class Actinomycetes; order Streptosporangiales; family Streptosporangiaceae; genus RYN-230. The sequence continues at coordinate 5,841 of DATCUG010000125.1, forward strand.
GCGGGTCGAGGACATCCCGGAGTACGGCACGCTGACCGCGGGCGACCGGGTGCG
>DATCUG010000126.1:0-13868 GCA_036567525.1 Streptosporangiaceae bacterium
GGCCCCCCCGCCGCACCGTGAACTCAAGCCGGGTGAACTCAGGTCGCCGAACGGGTCGGCCGGGTCGCGAACTCGCGCATGATCTCCGGCCGGGTGCCGATCGCGCTCGGGCCCTGGCCGCCGACCGACAGGGCGGCTGCGATCGACGCCAGCCGGATGGCGTCCGGCACCGGCCGGCCCAGGAACATCTCCACCGCCAGCGCGGCGGCGAAGCAGTCGCCCGCGCCGGTCGCGTCCACCACCGGGCTGGCCGGCTCGGCTGCGAACTCCGACCAGCCGTCCCGGGTCAGCACCTCACAGCCACGGCGGCCCCGGGTCACCACGGACAGCCCGCCATGGCCGGCCACCCCGGCCAGCAACTGGCCCAGATAGGGCGCCTCCAGTTCGGAAACCACCACCACGTCGACCAGGGGCAGCACGGCGGGGGCGAAACTGCGCGGCACCAGCCCGACCCGCCCTTCGCCGCCGTCCCACTGCCGGATCAGGCCCTGCGGGGTCAGGCAGACCAGCGGGGTCAGGCACGCTACCGAGAGCTCATCGACCACGACTTCCTGTGCCACCGGCGCGATATGCAAAATATCGCTGTCCGGGAGCTGGCTGACGTCAATTTCACCAGCCCATGCGGTGAGCCATTGTTCCCGCGCATCATCTTCTGACACATTACGGAAAGTTGTCGTCGCAGCCGACGGCTGCAGGCGCAGCTCGGCTTCGTTAGCGTAGGGCCGCCAGTACGGCGCTACGTCTGCCTCGTTTCCCCTTCCCACCGCCACCGCCCGGAGCCCCAGCCGGGCCGCCTGCAATGCGGAGTAGACTGCCGTTCCGCCCAGCATGGGAGAACCCTCCTGCTGGACGTCGAGGGTTGGGTTACCCAAAGCGAGGTAGTCTAGCACCGCGATCCGCTCATAGCGCATAGCTGGGAGATTGGCCGGTGGTACCCGTGCATGGTACATCAGCAGATAGCGGGCAACAACGTAAAGGCAGCCTTACCGTGCTGCCCGCAGAATTGCTTCCCGGAGCCACCGGACCGCGCGGCGACGCCGCGGTGGACGGGCTGCTGATCGGGGTGGACGGCGGTGCCACGAAAACGATAGCGGCCACGTTTAATCCGGCTACTGGGCAGGCCAGCGCGGCCGAGACCGGACCGAGCAATCCGGAGGCGATCGGCCTGGACGCCGCCGCAAGCTCGATCAACAGTGCGATTATGACCGCGCTCGGCGCGCATGCCGACTATCTCCAGGATGGCCAGCGCAGTTCCCCGGAAACCGCGATATCCGGTGCCGTCCTCGGCATCGCTGGCATTAACAATCATGAGGAAGGGCAGCGCCTTCTGGCCCGGGTGCCGAGCCTGAAAAGCAAGACCGCGCTGGCGGTAAACGACGTGGTGGCCGCGTGGGCCTCGGGCTCGCTCGCATCGCCAGGAATCACCGCCATTTCCGGAACCGGCAGTAACACGTTCGGCGTTAATTCCAGCGGCCAGGCCTGGCGGTGCGGCGGCTGGGGGCACATTCTGGGTGACGAGGGATCCGGCTACCTGATCGCGCTGCACGGAATCCAGCACGCGGTAGCCTGGCGGGACGGCCGGGGCCAGTGGAGCAGCATGATTCCCCGGCTCCTCGATTTCTATGAACTGAGTGATATCGAAGACATCATGGCGGTGGTTTACCGCCCTTTTGACAAGGCGCGAATCGCCGCTTTCGCCGAGCAGGTGGCCGAGTCGGCCGCCGCAGGCGACGAACCGGCCATCCGGATATTCCGGCAGGCCGCCGCGGACCTCGCCCGGCAGATCGAGGTCATCCATACCACCCTCCAGTTCGACGGGCCCGCGGAGGTAACCCTGATCGGCAGCAATTTCCGCGCCGGGGAGGTCTTCCTCGGGCCACTCCGGGAGCGGTTGCGGTCGGTGCTCGGGGACCGGGACTTCTCGGTGCCGCGGCTGCCCCCAGTGGGCGGCTCACTGTGGCTGGCTTCCCGGGCCGCCGGAGCCGAAACACGGCTGCGGGCCGACGATGTCGCGGCCGCGCTGGAACTGGCACTGCGCAATCCGCTGCGGGCCGGCCACCCGGCCTAGCCCTTCCTGGCCACCCCGCCGTAGGTGCTGACCTCGGCGGCCAGTGGCCGCGGCGCGGCGGAATCCGGCCGCCATTCGGAGACCAGCACCACGCCGGGATCGATCAGGTCCAGGCCCGCGAACGCCAGGTCGGCGAACTCGTCCGGGCCGCGCAGCGCGCCCCGCACGCCGCCGTCCTGGTACGCCCGGCCGGCTCCGGCCAGCCCGTCCTGGTTGTGCACGTCGGTGGCGTGCGACGCGACCAGGTAGCTGCCGCTGGGCAGCGCGTCCACCAGGGTCTGCACGACCCGCCGGGGCTGGTCTTCGTCCGGGATGAAGTGCAGCAGCGCGACCAGCATGAGCGCGACCGGCTGGCCCAGATCGAGGGAGCGGCCGATAGCTGGGTGATTGAGGATCCGCTCCGGCTGGCGCAGGTCGGCGTCGATGTACGCGCACACCCCATCCGGGTGGCTGGCCAGCAGCGCCCGGGCGTGCGCCAGCACGATCGGGTCGTTGTCTACGTAGACGACCCGGCTTTCCGGCGCGATGCCCTGGGCGACCTCGTGCACGTTGCTGGCGCTGGGCAGGCCGGAGCCGATGTCCAGGAACTGCCGGATCCCGGCCTCGGCGGCCAGGTACCGCACGGTCCGGTTGAGAAACGCCCGGTTCTCCCGGGCGGCGGTGCGCACCGTCGGCCAGGTCCGCAGCACCTGGCCGGCCGTCTGGCGGTCGGCCGCGAAGTTGTCTTTCCCGTCCAGGAAGTAGTCATAGATCCGGGCGGAATGCGGCCGGGTCACGTCGATTCCCGGCGGTGCCGCGGCCGCCTCGTCGCTCGGTGCGGGCGACCCGGAATCGTCAGCCACGGCCATTCCTATCCGGCAGGTCGGATAGGCCGCCATTATGCGTCATTGGCTCAGCGTACCCAGCCGCCCAGATCCCGGTGACATATCGTGCGCGCCAGGACGTCGGCCGGGCCATCATCGCGATCGAGCCCAACGCCCGGGCCATCTTCCGCTGGTCAGCATCCCGGCCTGGCGGCCCGGTCCGGCCGGCGGTACGCCGGCCAGCGGTGCACCGGCCAGTGGTACACCGGCCGGCGGTACCGGGTGGCGAGAGCCGGTTCTGGGGCGGCCTGGTCAGCGTGGCCGGTAAGCCCGGCTGAGGCGGTCGCCGCGCGCTGGCCGCGGTCAGCTGGGCTGGCCGTGGTCAGCCGGGCTGGCCCGGTGCGGCCGGGCGCAGATCCAGGCCCAGGTCGAGCGCGGGGGCCGAGTGGGTGAGCGCACCGGCCGAGAGGTAGTGCACGCCGGTGGCCGCGACCGCGCTGGCCTGGCCGAGCCGCAGACCGCCACTGGCCTCCAGCCGGGCCGCCGGGTAGCCGTGCGCCGCCGCGACGGCCGCGCGCAGGTCGGCCAGGCTCATGTTGTCCAGCAGGATGAGCCCCGCCCCGGCGGCCAGCGCCTCCTCGACCTGGGCCACGCTGTCACACTCGACTTCGAGCGGCAGATCGGGCGCGGCCGCCCGCACGGCCCGGATCGCCGCCGTGATACTGCCCGCGGCGGCCACGTGGTTGTCCTTGACCAGCGCCGCGTCGCCCAGGCCCATCCGGTGGTTCACTCCCCCGCCGCAGCGCACCGCGTACTTTTCTAGCTGCCGCAGGCCGGGGGTGGTCTTCCGGGTGTCTCGCAGCACCGCCCCGGTGCCCGCCAGGGCGTCCACCCAGGCCCGGGTGACAGTGGCGATCCCGGACAGGTGGGTCAGGAAGTTGAGCAGGGTCCGCTCCGCGCCCAGCATTTCGCGGAGTGGGCCGCGGATCCGCAGCACCGCGGTTCCCGGCGCGACCCGGTCGCCGTCGGCGCGCAGCGGCTCGGCGGCGCTGGGCGCCAGCCCGGCCATGGCCAGCACGGCCAGCGCGACGGGCAGGCCGCCCACCACCCCCGGCTGCCGCGCCACCACCTCGGCCACGGCCAGCCGGCCGGGCGGGGCGGTGGCCGCCGACGTGACATCCGGCCCATACCGGAAGTCCTCGTCCAGCGCGGCGCGGACCACCCGCTCGGTGTCCGCCGGCTCCAGCCCGGCTGCCTGCAGGGCGTCGGTGACCAGCGTGTCCAGGGTCATGGGCGGCTCCGCGGCCTGCTGACCGGTCAAGGGCTCTCCAGCAAGCTCGTGCCTGGTCATGCGCTCCTCCGCAGGCCGGTACCGATCACGTCGAGGTGGGTGTCCCGGGCCCGCAGCACGGTGTGCTGGGCCGGGCCGGCGCTGACCGCCGGGACGTCCCGCCAGCGGTGGCAGCCCCGGCTCTCCGGCCGGGCCAGTGCGGCCGTCACCACCAGCGTGCACACGGTGTGCAGGCTGGTCGCTTCGAGCACGGCCAGATCGAGGCCGCGGCCGGCCACCGGGGCCTGGTCCAGCAGGCGCAGCACAGACTCCAGCCCGGCCCGGTCGCGGAGCACACCGGCATGCCGGGACATCGCCGCGGCCAGCGACGGCCGCGCGGCCGGGCTCATCCCCGGCCCGGCCGCCGGACCGCGCAGGTCCGCGGCCCGCCCGGTCCCGGCCAGCTCGGCATGGGTCCGCCTGGGCGCTGCGGTGCCGAGCAGGTCACCAGCCCGGCGGCCGGTGATCAGCGACTCGGTCAGCGAGTTGGAGGCCAGCCGGTTCGCGCCATGCACCCCGGTCGAGGCGGCCTCACCGACCGCGTAGAGCCCGGGGATGCTGGTCCGCCCGTCCAGGTCGGCCAGGATGCCGCCGCAGGTGTAGTGCGCGCCCGGCGCGACCGGGATGGGCTCGGTGGCCGGGTCGATGCCACGCGCCCGGCACGCCGCGGTCACCGTGGGGAAGTCCCGCTCCAGCGTGGCCCGGCCCAGCATGGTGGCGTCCAGCCAGAGGTGCCCGGCGGGCCCGTCCGGCTCAGTCATCCGCTGCTGCATGACCGCCGACACCACATCCCGGGGCGCCAGGTCGCCGAGCGGGTGCTGGCCTGCCATCACGGGCTGGCCCGCCGCGTCCACCAGCACCGCCCCGGCGCCGCGCAGCGCCTCGGTGATCAGCGGGCACTCGCCGCGGGCCGCCTGCTGCCACAGCACGGTCGGGTGGAACTGGACAAATTCGACGTCGCGCAACTCGGCTCCGGCCCGGGCAGCCAGAGCCAGCCCGTCCCCGGTCAGCCCGGCCGGGTTGGTGCTGGTGCCGAACGCCTGGCCGAACCCGCCGGTGGCCAGCACCACCGCCGGCGCGTACACGGCACCGAGCCGCAGTTCGCCAGCGGCGCTGACCAGCCCGGCCAGCAGCCCGCCGACCCGGCCGTCCGGGCTGGTCAGCACGTCCACCGCGGCACAGCGGGTGAGCGTGCCGACCGGGCTGTCCAGCAGGCTGGCGCGCAGCACCCGGTGCACCTCGGCCCCGGCCGCGTCGCCGCCGGCGTGCACGATGCGGGGCTGGCTGTGCCCGCCCTCCCGGTGCAGCGGGCCGTGGCCCAGCCGGGCGCCCCGCACGGCCAGCCGGCCTATTTCGCCGGGTGCCTCGGCGGCCAGGGTGGCCACCGCGCCGGGATCACATAGGCCGGCCCCGGCGGCCGCGGTATCCCGCTGGTGCAGGACTGCCGTGTCGCCTGGGCCGAGCGCGGCGGCCAGGCCGCCCTGGGCCAGCGGGGTGGCTCCCCCGCCAACGTCGTCCTTGCTGATCAGCAGCACCCGCAGGCCATTCCCGGCGGCGGCCAGCGCGGCGCTCATCCCGGCCGCCCCCGAGCCGACGACAACCACGTCGGCGTCCCGTTCCCACCACCCCGGCCCATCCGGCTGGTCCGGCCTGGGCAGGTGCCGGAGCCGCGGCCCGCTCATTCCGCCACCGCCGACGGGGTGCCAACCGCGATCATGGCCTGCACCGCCTGCCGGGCCCGGGCCGCCACGCCGGCTGGGACGTCGACCTCGGTCACCCCGTCGCGCAGGCAGCGCAGCAGCGTGGCCGGGGTGGTCATCTTCATGTACTGGCAGACCGCGCCCGGGTTGACCGCTTCCCAGCGCACCGCCGGGTTGGCCTGGCGCAACTGATGCAGCATGCCGGTCTCGGTCGCGACCAGCACGGCCGCTGCGGTGGTGTCCCGGGCCGCGGCCAGCATGCCACCGGTGGACAGCACCCTGGTCCGGGCGCCCGGGAGGTCACCGGCGCCCGCCTGCCACAGCGCGCCGGTCGAGCACCCGCACTCCGGGTGGATGAACAGCTCCGCGCCGGCCTGCTCGGCCATCTTGCGGCGCAGATCGTCCGGGCTGATGCCGGCGTGCACGTGGCACTCACCCAGCCACACATGCAGGTTGTCCCGGCCGGTGACCTGGCGGACGTGGGCGCCGAGGAACTGATCGGGCAGGAACAGCACCTCGCGGCCGGCGGGCAGCGCGGTCACGATCTGCGCCGCATTGGCCGATGTGCAGCACATGTCGGACTCGGCTTTGACCGCGGCGCTGGTGTTGACGTAGGCGACTACCGCGGCCCCCGGATGCTCGGCCTTCCAGGCCCGCACCTGCTCGGCGGTGATGTTGTCGGCCAGCGAACAGCCGGCCCGCGGGTCGGGGATCAGCACGGTCCGCTCCGGAGCCAGGATCTTGGCCGTCTCAGCCATGAAGTACACCCCGGCGAACACGATCACCCGGGCCGTGCTGGCCGCCGCGATCCGGGACAGCGCGAGCGAATCACCGACGTGGTCGGCCACGTCCTGGATCTCCGGGCGCTGGTAGTTGTGCGCCAGGATCACCGCGTCGCGCTGGGCCGCGAGCCGCCGGATTTCAGCTACCCACCGTGCATCTGGCTCCTGGGCGCCGGCCTCCTGGTCAGCGACTGCCTGGCTGGTCATCCGTTGCTCCCGTCTCGCTGGCGCGCACTACCGAGTTTTCGCCTCTAGGTTTTCAACTCTTAGTCGAAAACCGCATGATGAGCACAGTATCATGCGCCCGTGCCAAGACAACAAGCGCCAGCGGAGCCAGGCCCAGCCAGCAGGCCGCCGGAGGACCGGTTCCGGCACGAAGTGCTGGCCGTGGTCCTCCAGGTGCGCCAGGGCAGCCTGCACGTGCTGCTCTGGCAGCGCGGCGAGCCACCGTTCCAGGGACGCTGGGCGCTGCCCGGCGGCCCGCTCGGCCCGGACGAACGGCTGGGCACCTCGGCCGGGCGGCACCTGGCCAGCAAGGTGGACCTCACCGACATCGCCCATCTGGAGCAACTGGAGACCCGCAGCGACCCGGCCCGGGACCCGCGCGGCCGGGTGCTGGCCACCGCCTACCTGGCCGTCGTGTCGGCCGACGTGGCGCCGCAGGTCCCGGCGGACACGGCCTGGCATCCCGTGGCCGACCTGCCGCCGACCGCGTTCGACCACGGCTCGATCGCCGAATCGGCCCGGGACCGGCTGCGGGCCAAGCTGTCCTACACGAACATCGGTTTCGCGCTGGCCCCGGACACGTTCACGATCGCGCAACTGCGGGACATCTACGCCGCCTCGCTCGGCCACCCAGTGTCCGCGACCAACCTGCAGCGCATCCTGACCCGGCGCGGCGTGATCGAGCCCACCACCGCCGCCGCCCAGCCGACGTCTTTGGGCGGCCGGCCGGCCACGCTGTACCGGTTCGCCACCCGGGCCCTGGTGGTGACCAACCCGTTCGCCGCGTTCCGCCCGCCCGCTACCCTCCGCCGCCCTACCGCCCCCGGCCCCAGCCCCGCCGCCCGCTGACCGACATATCACCCCCGAGGCCTGCCTCCTCTCACTCTTCACCCCAGATCAGGGAGCTATGCCGCTTTCGCCACATATGTCCTGGTGATCCTGGGTGAAAAGTGGGCGGGAACCGGCGTTCCGGGGTGAAGAGTGGGCGGAAACCACGATCAACGTGATTGGTGATGCCTATGGGACGGGGCCGGGGCGGCGGGCGACCGGGCACCGGGGGTGACGGCCTGCGGGGTGGTGGGCGACCGGGACGGCGGGCGGCCGAGGTGAGGGGTATGGGCGGCGGTCAGTCGAAGAACTCGGTCCGGTCTACGGTGGCGGCTACCTCGGCGGGGAGCAGGCTGAGCCAGCGCTGGGCGATGTCTTCGCGCCGGGCGGGCGGCACCTCACCGACCACCCGCAGCCGGGAGATGCCGCCATCCGGGTAGATGTCCAGCCGGACCTCACGGACCGGCGCGGCCACCCGGATCCGGAACCGGTGCTCGGTGTCGGGCAGCAGCCGGGTGCGCGGCAGCAGTTCGGCCCCGCTCTCCGCGTCGGACAGCCGGGCCGTGCCCGGCGCGTTGCCGACGAACCGGGTGGTGTCGATGATCACGTGATGCAGCAGCCCGGGCGCGGCCAGCCTGACCACCAGCCAGTCGTTGCCCTGGTCGCGGCGCCGCGCGGTCTCCCAGCCGTCTGACATGACCCGGGCCCGCCCGGGCGCCAGTACGTTGCCCGGCGCGGCGTAGAACATGTTGCTGCACGCCGTCACCTGCCCGCCGGCCAGCGTGGCGGCCAGATCCACCCGGCCGCCCAGCCGCCGCGGATCGGGCACCACATCGCCGAACACGCGCAGCCGGGCCACGCCGCCATCCGGCTGGATCCGCAGCCGGACGTGCGTCACCAGCCGGCCAGCCGCGGTCGCGGTCGCGGTCGCCGGCACCAGGTTCGCCTGGTTCCCGCCCAGTTCGGCCACCTCGGTGACCGGCACCCAGTCCGCCGCCAGCACCTCGCCCAGAGCCGGGTAGCCGAGCAGGGTGACCCCATCCACCACGGCGCGGGGCGGGTAGTTGCCGCGGAAATGCGTGGTGTCGATGTTCATCCCGTGCAGCACGGCGGGCGCGGCCAGCCGGATGATGGCGAAGTCCTCCCCCGGCTCGCGGCGCCGCCGGGTCTCCCACCCGTCGTACAGCTTGCCCCGGATGCCGAACGCGGCCGGGTCGTGGCTGGCCGGCCCGGGCTCGATCAGGTTGTGCGCGTCGGCGAAGAACTCATCGCTGGCGTATGACACCGAGCCGCCCAGCACCCGGCTGGCCACGTCCGGCCGCCCACCGAACGGCGCCCGCCCGACGTCAGGCACCGGCCACCCCCGCGCGGACCGGCTGGCCACGGCGCTGCCCCGGCCCGGCGGGCGCCCCGGCCAGCCAGGTCTGCCGGACCACCCCGCGCAACCGCTGGCCCAGGTAGGGGGTGACCGGGTGACGCTGGCGGAGCAGGTCCGGCCGCACCACGAACGTCTCGTCCGGCGCGAACACGCAGAAGTCGGCCCGCTGGCCGGGGGCGATCGAGCCCCGGCCGGCCAGCCCGGCCAGCCGGGCCGGCCCGGCGGCCAGCCAGCCCGCCACCCGGCCCAGCCCGATACCCCGCTGGGCGGCTTCGGTCCACACCACCGGCAGGCCAAGCTGGACCGAGGCGATGCCGCCCCAGGCGGCGCCGAAATCCCCGCGCTCCGGATCCCCGGCGGCCAGCCGCTTGGCCGCCGGGGGGCACGGCGAGTGATCGGAGACGATGCAGTCGATCGTGCCGTCCAGCAGCGCCGCCCACAGAGCGGCACGGTTGGCCTCGTCGCGGATCGGCGGGCAGCACTTGAACTCGGTGCCGCCATCCGGGATGTCCTCGGCGCGCAGCGCCAGGTAGTGCGGGCACGTTTCCGCGCTGACCGGCAGCCCGGCCGCCTTGGCCGCGCGGATCGCCGGCAGCGCGGCCGCGGCCGACACGTGCACGATGTGCGTCCGGCAGCCGGTCTGCCGGGTCGCGGCCAGCAGCGCCTCGATCGCGCGCACCTCCGCGCCGGGCGGCCGGGAGGCCAGGAAGGCGGCGTAACCGCGGCCGTGGGCGGCCGGCGCGGCCTCGATCACGGCCGGGTCCTCGGCGTGCGCGATCAGCAGGCCGCCGAAGCCGGCGATCTCGGTCATCGCCGTGGCCAGGTCGGTGGCGCCGAGCGGCGGGAACTCGGCCACCCCGGACGGCAGCAGGAAGCACTTGAAGCCGGCCACCCCGGCCTCGTGCAGCGGCCGCAGCTCGGCCACGTTCCCGGGCACCGCGCCGCCCCAGAACGCCACGTCCACCGCGAGCTGGCCGGCCGCGGCGGCCTGCTTCTCTTTCAGGGCGGCCACCGTCACCGTGGGCGGGATGCTGTTCAGCGGCATGTCCACGATCGTGGTCACCCCGCCCGCCGCGGCCGCCGCCGTCGCGGTGGCGAACCCTTCCCACTCGGTCCGGCCCGGCTCGTTCACGTGCACGTGGCTGTCCACCAGGCCAGGCAGCAGCACATCGCCGTCCGCGACGGTGACCACCCCAGCCCCGGCCGGGGCGTGCTGATAATCAGCCACGCTGACGATCAGCCCATCCCGGATAAGCACAGTCGCCGGGCGCTCGCCCTCAGGCGTGATCACCCGGCGCGCCCGGATCGCCGCCACCTCACCCATTCAGCCGCCGCCCCTCCCGTGCCGTTTCATTAGCGCGGTGAGTTATGCCCCACCGGCGGGGCAGAAGTAACCGCGCTGATGGATTGGGGCCGCGCACACCCCATGCTGGCCGGCCGGGCGGCGGCGATCTAGGGTCAGCAGGGTGACCGATCCTGAGCTGGCCTCCGTGACCGAGCTGGATCGGGCCACGGTGGCCGGCGCCACCGCCGCGCTGCGGCCCTGCTGCGCCAGCACCCGGTGGGTCAGCCAGCTGGTGGCGGGCCGCCCGTACCGCACGCTGGACGGCCTCATCAAGGCATCGGACGCCGCGATCGCGGCCCTGAGCTGGCCGGACATCGAAGAGGCGCTGGCCGCGCACCCCCGGATCGGCGACCGGCCCGGCGGCGCGGCCCAGGAAGCCGCCTGGTCCCGGCAGGAGCAGGCCACCGCGAGCGCAGCCGGGCCAGGCGCGCAGGCCGCGCTGCGGTCGGCCAACATCGCCTACGAGGAACGGTTCGGGCACGTGTTCCTGATCTGCGCGACCGGCCTGCACACCAGCGACATGCTGATCGCGCTGCACGAGCGGATGAGCAACGACCCGGCCACCGAGCAGGAAGCCGTCCGCGGCGAACTAGGCAAGATCGCGGCGCTCAGGCTGGCCAAGGCGTTCGGCGCACCGGGAGACGCCACATGACCATCTCGACCCATGTGCTGAACGCCACTACCGGGCAGCCCGCCGCCGGCCTGGAACTGACGCTCAGCCAGCAGGACGGCGCCGGCTGGCGGGAACTCAGCCGCCGGGCCACCGACCAGGACGGCCGGGTCCGCGACCTGGCCGCCGGCACCACGCCCGGCGTTTACCGGATCACGTTCCAGACCGGGGCGTACCTGGCCGAAACGTTCTACCCGGAAGTCACCGTCACGTTCCGGATCACCGACCCGGGCGCGCACCACCATGTGCCGCTGCTGCTCAGCCCGTACGCCTACTCGACCTACCGGGGATCGTGAACCCCGCCGTACCGGGCAACACAAGCCGGGGCAGGATGGGGCGGCCGCCGCCGGGAAGGAGCGTTAAGCATGGAAGAAAGGGTCGCGATCGAGGGCTGCTATGTCGCGACGGTGGATGCGGCGGGCAGCGAATACCGGTCCGGCCACCTGGTCGCCGAGGCGGGCCGGATCGTGGCCGCCGGGCCCGGGCCGGTGCCGGCGGAGCTCGCGGCCGGGGCGACCCGGCTGGACGGGTCCGGGCGGCTGGTCACGCCCGGCCTGGTCAACGCGCACACCCACCTGTACCAGTGGCTGACCAGGGGCTGCGCCACCGAGGAGGGGCTGTTCGGCTGGCTGGCCGCGCTGTACCCGGTGTGGGGCCGGCTCACCCCGGAGCTGGTGCGTGACTCGGCCGCGGCCAACCTGGCCTGGCTGGCCCTGACCGGCTGCACCACCAGCACCGACCACCTGTACGTGTTCCCGGACGGCCTGGACCCGGCCGACCTGCTGGAGGCGGAGATCCTGGCCGCGCGCCAGGTCGGCGTGCGGTTCCACCCGACCCGCGGCTCGATGGACCTGGGCGAGTCGGCGGGCGGGCTGCCGCCCGACTCGGTGGTCGAGTCGCACGACACGGTGCTGGCCGCGTCCGAGGCGGCCATCGGCCGCTGGCATGACCCGTCGTTCGGTGCGATGACCCGGATCGCGATCGCGCCGTGCTCGCCGTTCTCGGCCACCGCCGAGCTGATGCGGGACTCGGCCGAACTGGCCCGGGCGCACGGAGTGCGGCTGCACACCCACCTGGCCGAGACGGCCGACGAGGAAGAATTCTGCCTGCAGCAGTTCGGCCGCACGCCCGCCCAGTACGCCGAGGATCTGGGCTGGCTCGGCCCGGACGTGTGGCTGGCGCACTGCGTGCACCTGTCCGGCGACGCGGTGGCCCGGATCGGCGCGACCGGGACCGCGGTGGCGCACTGCCCCACCTCCAATGGGCGGCTCGGCTCGGGCATCGCGCCGGTGCGCAAGCTGCTGGACGCGGGCACCGCGGTCGGCCTGGGCGTGGACGGGGCGTCGTCGAACGAGTCCGGGCGCATGGTCGGTGAGCTGCACCAGGCGCTGCTGGCCGCGCGGTACGCGGGCGGCCCGCAGGCGCTGACCGCGCGGGACTGCCTGCGGATGGCCACCATGGGCGGGGCGAGCTGCCTGGGCCGGGCGGACGAACTCGGCTCGCTGGAGCCGGGGAAGGTGGCCGACGTCGCGGTGTGGCGGGTGGACGGGCTGCCCGGCGCCGGGATCGAGGACCCGGTGTGCACGCTGGTGTTCGGCGCGCCCGCGCTGGAGCACCTGTTCGTCGGCGGCCGGCCGGTGGTCACCGGCGGCGAGCTGAGCACGGCCGACGCCGGCGCACTGGCCGAGGCGGCGGCCAAGGCCAGCGCCGTCATCACCGGCCGCGGCCACTGAACCCCGATAATTCTGCCTAACGCCAGTACCTGGAAAGGCGGCCCCATGGTCGAGCTCGGTCCGAACCGGTACGGGAAAGCGGAAGTCCGGGTGCTCCGGGTGGGCCGCGGCGCGGCCGCCAGCGGCGGTGACGTGATCCGGGACTGGAACGTGTCCACCAGCCTGTCCGGCGACCTGGCCGCCACCCACCTGACCGGGGACAACTCCGGCGTGCTGACCACCGACACGCAGAAAAACACGGTGTATGCGCTGGCCAGCCGGCTAGGCGCGGTCGAGCCCGAGGTGCTCGGCCTGGAACTGGCCGCGCACTTCGTCACCAGCCAGCCGCAGATCAGCCGGGCCCGGGTCACGGTCGAGGAGTACGGCTGGGACCGGCTCGGCCCGGGCGGGCACTCGTTCGCCCGCAACGGGACGCTGACCCGGGTGACCCGGGTGGTGCACGACGCCGAGGCCGGTGCCAGCGTGGTGTCCGGCATCGCCAGCCTGACCGTGCTGAACACCACCGACTCGGAGTTCTCCGGCTTTCCCCGGGACGAGTACACGACGCTGGCCGAAACCACGGACCGCATCCTGGCCACCGAGGTCAGCGCCTGGTGGCGGTACCGCGGCGCGGACACCGACTGGGCGGCCGCGTTCGCGGGCGCGCGGCAGTCGCTGCTGGACGCGTTCAGCGGGACGTACAGTTACTCGCTGCAGCAGACGCTGTTCGCGATGGGCAAGCGGATCATCGCCGAGGTGCCGGCCGTCTGCGAAGTCCGGCTCGCGCTGCCGAACAAGCACCACTACCTGGTCGACCTGGCCCCGTTCGGGCTGGCCAACGACCGGGAGGTGTACTACCCCGGCGACCGCCCCTACGGCCTGATCGAAGGCACCGTGCTAGCCGACGACGCCCCCGACCCCGGCCCGGCCTGGGACTGACCGTTAGCGCGGTGACTTGTGCCCCGCCGGTGGGGCATAACTCACCGCACTACTGGAATTATGCGCGGTGTGGCGGATGAGAGCTCCT